>DASUAD010000306.1:0-9888 GCA_035763965.1 Thermoanaerobaculia bacterium
AATCGGGGCTTATGTTCTCCATACCCGCCAGAAGACGTGGCTTGCCGCGCTCGACCGGCGGTTCTTCCGCGAACGCTACGACGCGCAGCGGATCCTCGCCGGGGTCGTCGAAGAAGTGCGCCGCAGCGCCGGCTTCGAACAGGTCGCTCCGGGCGTCATCGCGCGCATCGAAGCCGCGCTGCATCCGCAGTTCGCCGCGCTCACGCTGCGCGAGCCGTCCGTCGCGATCCACCGGGTCGTCGCGTCCACCGGCATGGCGCCGCCGCCGTTGCCGGCTGCGAGCAAACTCGTCTCGCTCGTCCGGCTGCTCGCCAAGCCAGTCGAAGTCGCTCCGGGCGAGAGCGGCTGGGTCACGCGGCAGCTTCCGGCAGAGGAGTCGGACTTCGTGCGACGAAACCGAATCGAGTGGTTGTTTCCAATCTCTGTGGGCGACGAGAAGCAGGAAGCTCTTCTCCTTCTTGGCCCGAAGCGATCCGAAGAACCCTACTCGAAGGAGGATCAGAACCTCGTGGAGGCGATCGCCGGTAGCCTGGCGATGCTCCTCGAGCGCTCCGTCCCGGCCACGCCGAAGGTCGGGTTCGAGGAGTGCCCGGAGTGCGGGAGATGCTACGAACCGGGCGAGCAGCTCTGCACGCACGATGGATTGCGGCTCACGCGCCTGGCCTTCTTGCGGGCGGTCGATGGCCGTTATCGTCTGGACCGGCGGCTCGGCCAGGGGGGTATGGGCACGGTCTATGGGGCGTTCGACCGGGAACTCGAACGGCGCGTCGCCCTCAAGCTGATTCGGCCCGAGCTCGTCGTCGGAGCGGACGCGCTCGCGCGATTCAAGTGGGAAGCGAAGGCCGCGGCGGCGTTCACGCATCCCAATGTCGTGACCGTTCACGATTACGGAGTTGCAGAAGACGGGCGCGCGTACACGGTCATGGAGCTCTTGGAAGGCGGCACGCTGCGCCAGGAAATGGAGCGGGTCGGGCGCTTCGAGGTTCCTCGCGCGCTCGCCGTGATGCGCGGAGTCTGCGCGGCGGTTTCCGCCGCCCACGAGCACGGGCTGCTCCACCGCGACTTGAAGCCCGAGAACATCTTTCTGACGCGCGCGGGAGGCGAGGAGTCGGCCAAGATCCTGGATTTCGGGCTGGTCAAGCAGCTCGCGGGATTCGGCGACGGCCGCGAGTCGATGGAAACGACCGCCGGCGTCCTCGTCGGCACGCTGCGATACATGGCGCCCGAGCAGCTCCGCGGCGGCTCGCCGTCGCCGAGCTGGGATCTCTGGGCGCTCGCGATCGTCGCTTACGAGATGCTCGTCGGCAGGTACCCATTCGACGGGCCGAGAGAGATCGCCGACCTGATGGCGTCGCGCCGGGTTGCGGCAATTCATGAAGTATTTCCGGAGGCGCCGCCGCAATGGCAGTCTTTCTTCGAGAAGGCGCTGGCGGCCGACACCCTTCAGAGGCCGGGCTCGGCACAGACGCTGTTCGAAGAGCTCCAGGCGGCCGTCAGCGTCCGGCCGATCCGCCCGGGCCCGCCGGCAGGCGTTCTGTCGGCGGGATCGCGTTGACGCGGTCAGGCCGTGCGTCCGGCTCGGAGCCGCCCGCGTGATGCAACTGGATCTTCGCAGGCGACCCCGACCGGAGGAGGATGGCTCCGGAGTCGAATGTGAGGTCGATATGAAACGTCTTGCTCTTTCCCCCGGTCTCGCCGCCGCCGCGATGTTCCTCGCGGTCCTCGTCTCCGGCGCGACATGCGCGGACATCGAGAAGTTCTACTGGATCGACGAGCGGATCGCGACCGGCGGCCAGCCGAAGTCTGACGAGTTCGCGTCTCTCAAGAGAGAGGGATTCCGCACCGTGATCAATCTGCGCGAGCCCACGGAATACGACGCTGCCGCCGAGGCCGCAGAGATACGGCGACTGGGTCTTCGTTACATCTCGATCCCGGTCCGCACCGCCGACCCGAAGGACGATCAGGCCGACGCCTTCCTCGCGGCGGTCGCCGATCAGAAAATCCAGCCTCTGTTCGTCCATTGCGGCTCCGGGAACCGGGTCGGGGCGTTCTGGATGATCGCCCGCGTGCTCGTCGACGGCTGGACGATCGAGGACGCGGAGCGAGAGGCGCGGATGGTCGGATTGAAGAGCCCGAACCTCCGCGAGTTCGCCTACGAGTACATCTGCCGTCACCAGAAGGCGGAATCGCCCGCCGTTCCGTGCGCGAAGCGCCCGTCGGGAAGCGAAGATCGCCCGTCGAGAACCGACTAAACTCGCGTTCGAGGCTCGGCGCCGGCGCTCCTTTGCGATCGGGAATGGACGGCGGCCGTCGGGGGACGATGGCCTGGGAACACTTCGAGCACGCTGCAGACGTCGGAGTTCGCGGCCGGGGCGATACTCTCGCGCACGCGTTCGAAGAGGCCGCCCGGGCGCTCTTCTCGCTCCTCAGCGATCTCACCGCGATCCGCCCCTCGGTCGAAGAGCGGGTCGCCTGCGAGGCAGAGAACCTCGACGAACTCCTCGTTGCCTTCTTGAACGAGCTCCTCTTTCTCTTCGACGCCCGCCGGGAGGTGTTCGGGCGATTCGACGTCCGGATCGAGAAAACCTCCGGCCGCTTCCGCCTGGAAGCTACCGCGCAGGGCGAGCCGTTCGACCCGAGCCGTCACGAGTTCACCGTTCTCCCGAAAGGAGCGACGTTCACCGCGCTCGAGGTCGGGAAGCGAGATGGAGAATGGATCGCTCAATGCGTCGTGGACGTCTAGCCGCCAATGTCGAACGAACGCGCTGAAAGTTCCGCAGCCGGGTTCCGCGAGGTCGAACCGAACGTTTGGGAGATCGAGGCGACCGGTGCGATGCGGGTGCCCGGCCGGATCTTCGCGAGCCGGGAGCTCGTCGATGCGCTCGACGAGAAGGTCCGCGAGCAGGTCTCGAACGTCGCGGCGCTGCCCGGGATCGTCGGCGCATCTCTCGCCATGCCCGACGCACACTGGGGTTACGGGTTTCCCATCGGGGGCGTCGCCGCTTTCGACCCGGACCGGGGCGGGATCGTCTCGGCCGGAGGAGTGGGCTTCGACATCTCGTGCGGCGTGCGAACGTTCACGACTGGTATGAAAGCCGCCGACCTCGGAGAGCGTCTCGAGACGGTCGCTCACGACCTCTACCGCACGGTCCCTGCGGGCGTGGGCTGGGGCGGCTCGGTGAAGCTCACCGTCCCCGAGCTCGACGAGGTCCTCGCGGGCGGTGCCGTCTGGGCCGTCGAAAAGGGGTGGGGCGAGGCCGAGGATCTCGAGCGGATCGAGGAGGGCGGCCGGATGGCGGGCGCGGAGCCTTCCTGGGTCAGCCGGCGCGCGAAGGAGAGGCAGCTCCACGAGGTCGGCAGTCTCGGGTCGGGCAACCACTACCTGGAGCTGCAGGTGGTCGAGCGCATCTTCGACGCGCCCGCGGCTGGAGCGTTCCGCGTCGCCGAGGGCGACCTGCTCGTCACGATCCACTGCGGCTCGCGCGGGCTCGGCCACCAGATCGGGACCGAGTACCTGCAGAAGTTCGTCTCGGTCGCCTCGCGCTACGGGATCGCTCTTCCCGACCGCGAGCTCGCGTGCGCGCCGATCCGTTCCCCGGAGGGGGAGGAGTATCTGGGGGCGATGCGGGCGGGGATCAACTGCGCGCTCGCCAATCGCCAGGTGATCGGCGCGCTCGTGCGGAAGGTTTTCGCGCGGCACTTCCCGTCGGTGAAGTTGAGACTCCTCTACGACGTCTCGCACAACACCTGCAAAGCGGAGGAGCACGAGGTCGGCGGGAGCAAGCGGCTTCTCTTCGTCCATCGCAAGGGTGCGACCCGCGCGTTCGGGCCGGGCCACCCGGATGTGCCGCTCGAGTATCGGGACGTCGGTCAGCCGGTGTTGATCGGCGGCACGATGGGCACGGCGTCGTACGTTCTCGCGGGCACCTCGCGCTCGGAGTCGCGCGCGTTCAGCTCGTCCTGCCACGGCGCCGGCCGGAAGATGAGCCGGACGCAGGCGAAGACGATGTGGGAGGGCAAGCCGCTCATCCGGGAGCTCGCGGGGAAGGGAATCATCGTCAAGTCCCACACGGCGAAAGGGGCGGCCGAGGAAGCCCCCGGCGCCTACAAGGACGTCGACGAGGTCGCGCGGGTCGCGGAGGAGGCGGGTCTTTCCCGGCGGGTCGCCCGCGTTCTCCCGATCGCCTGCGTCAAGGGTTGACGCGACGCTCCGCTGATGTAAACGAATCTACGCCGGTGACCTCCGCGAGGGAATGATCTCTCCGGGTGCCTTCGAGGCGCCCACCGGAGGTTCGCGATGGCGCACAAGAGATTTTTCTTCCGGTCCGAGGCCCGCGAGAAGATCCTCCGAGGAGCGACGGCTCTCGCCGACGCAATTCGGGTGACGCTCGGGCCGCGGTCGCGCAGCGTGCTCATCGAGAAGAAGTGGGGAAATCCGATCGTCTGCAACGACGGCGTGACGATCGCGCGGGAGACCGAGCTCGAGGATCCCGAGGAAAACCTGGGGGTCCGGATGCTCCGGCAGGCGGCCGACCGGACTGGACAGGCCGTGGGGGACGGGACCAGCACCGCGACGATCCTCGCCCACGCGATCTTCGCCGATGGACTCCGGAACGTCGCCGCCGGGGCCTCGGCGGTCGAAATCAAGCGCGGGCTCGACCGCGGCGTCCGCGCGGCGATCGCCGCTCTTCGCGAGCTCTCGCGCCCGGTCGGCAGTCGCCGCGAGAAGGCGCAGGTCGCGACCATTTCCGCCCACAACGACTCTGGCATCGGCGAGACCGTCGCCGACGCTCTCGAGAAGGTCGGGAGCGAAGGCGTCATCACCGTCGAGGAAGCGAAGGGAACGGAAACCTCCGTCGAGGTCGTCGAGGGGATGCAGCTCGACCGCGGGTTCCTCTCCCCGTACTTCGTGACGGATCCCGAGCAGATGAAGTGCATCCTCGAAGAGCCATTCGTGCTCATTCACGAGAAGCGGATTTCGATTCTGAAGGACTTCCTGCCGTTGCTCGAGGAGGTCGTCAAGGCCGGGCGTTCTCTGCTCGTCATCGCCGAGGAGGTCGAGAGCGAAGCGCTCGCGACCCTCGTCGTGAACAAGATGCGGGGGGCCCTGCCGGCCTGCGCGGTGAAGGCACCCGGCTTCGGAGATCGCCGCCGCGCGATGCTCGAGGACATCGCGACCCTGACGGGAGGCCGCGTGATTGCCGAAGAGCTGGGTCTGAAGCTCGAAACCCTGCAGCTCGGCGACCTCGGGCGCGCGAAGCGCGTGCTCGTCGACCGGGAGACGACGACGATCATCGGGGGCGCCGGAGAGAAAGCGGCGATCGACGGGCGATGCGCGGAGCTTCGCAAGGAGATCGAGAAGAGCACCTCCGATTACGACCGGGAGAAGCTGGAGGAGCGGCTCGCGAAGCTGACGGGCGGGGTCGCGGTCGTGCGCGTCGGCGCCCCGTCCGAAGCCGAGATGAAGAGCCGCAAGGAAGCGTTCGAAGACGCGATCAATGCGACGAAGGCCGCGGTCGCCGAAGGAATCGTGCCTGGAGGAGGCCTCGCGCTCCTGCGCGCGATCGACGCGGTCGAGCGGGAAAAACAGTCGGCGACCGGCGACGAGCGCACGGGTCTCACGATCCTCACCCGCGCCCTCGAGGCGCCGACTCGACAGATCGCGGAAAACTCGGGCGCGGACGACGGCGTCGTCGTCGGCCGCATGAGGGAAGGATCGGGAAACTTCGGCTTCGACGCCGCGACCGGGGAATGGGGCGACCTTGTCGAGAAGGGTATCGTCGACCCGACGAAGGTCGTCCGCATCGCACTCGAGAACGCGGTGTCGGTGGCGGGAGTCCTCCTGCTGACGGAGGCGACCCTGACCGAAATTCCGAGCGAGAAAGAGCCCGCCCAGGCCGTCGCCGAGTAGACCTCAGGGGCTTGCACGCCCCGCGTCGCGGCTACGAAGTCGTCGCGACGCGAACGTGCCGGCTGCCGTAGATCGCCCGGAGGGTCTCCAGCGCGTCTCGACAGGAGAGTGCGGGCACGCGTGACGGATCCCGTTCCTCCGCGTGGAGGACGACGTCGTCCGCCGACAGGATTCCTTCGAGTCGTCCACCGGCGTCGGTGACCGGGAGGCGGCGGACCTGGCGCCGGGCCATCGTTGCGAGTGCATCGTGGACGTCGTCGTCGGTCCGGCACAGCCCGACGTCCCGGGTCATGATTTCTCGAACGAGGATGTCCTTGGGGTGACGGGTCAACCGGCCGAGCGACAGACAGATGTCCCGGTCAGTGACGATTCCGACGATCGTCCCGTTCCGCAGAACCGGCAGAACCCCGCAATCGTTCTCTTCCATCCGGCGTGCGGCGTTCGCGACGCTCGTTTCCTCCGTGGTCGAAGCGACCGGACGGCACATCAGATCGGCGACTTTCATGACGATTCCTCCGGGTTTTGCGTGACGGCCTCCGACGATCACCGGGTCAGTCTTCTCGATAGGGGTTCACGCGCACCGCCCGAGTCCCGCGCTCCTTCTGGGAGATGACCCTCAGGACGTCCGCGATTTCCCGATGCAGGGGCGCGGAGATCTCCTCCCCTCCCTCTTCGACGCGCAGGATCACGTCCGTCAACGACACGACGCCGATCAGTCGGCCATCCTCGTCCACGACCGGCAGGTGTCGAACCCGCCGCCGCTTCATCGTTTCGAGAACCTGGCTCAGACCTTCTTCGGGGCGGCAGGTGAAGATCTCCCGGCTCATCGCTTCCGAAACGAGAATGTCCCGCAGCGGGCGGTGGTTCGTCGTCCCGACCTCACAGATGTCGCCGTCCGTGATCGTCGCGATCGGCCGGCCGTCGCCGTCGACGACCGGCAGAAACCGGCAGTCTCCGCGTTGCATGGAGGCCGCCGCGGACACGAGCGTCCGATCTGCCCGGCACGAGTGGACGTCGCCGGTCATGATCTCCCGCACCGTCGGCTCGTCTTTCTTCTCGGAGATGGGGATTTCCGTGGGCGCTTCCAGGCGAGAGACGAAGGCTTCGGGCTTCGCTGCGGGCGGCGCCGCGGCCGCGAGCGCGTCCGAGTCTCTCGCGGTGGCGCTCCGGATCGGATCGTTCATTCCCCTCGTACGGTCGGGGTTGTGTTTCGTGATCGGCGGAGTTTCCGTCGGAGCCTCCCCGTTCGCCCGGGAGCATGTTCTCGCCGGATGATCGCGCCGGGAATGATCCAAACGAATCACCGTCGGGAAGCCCGTCGCGACTCGGAGATCCTCACGGTTTCGAGCGGGACCGATCCTTCAGGCTCCTGAAACCGCGGGGCGGCGCAACAGACGCCGCTTCACGAGCTCCACCAGGACGAGATACGCGCCGACCACGGCGAGGAGAAACGCGAGAAAGGCCGCCGGCAGCGGTTCGAACCCGAGGGCACGCGCTGCTGGTGTGAAGGGCAGGAGGACCGCGACGGCCACGACTGCCAGAGTCGTGATCGCAAGCGGGAAGCTCGGCCGGCTCCGGAGGGGGTTGCCCGCCGTGCGGATGACGAAGAGTACGAGCGTCTGCGTCGCGAGCGACTCGACGAACCAGCCGGTGTGGAAGAGCCTTTCCGACGCCTGAAAGACCGTGAGGAGTACGAGAAAGGTCAGGAAGTCGAATACGGAGCTGATCGGCCCGATGGAGAGCATGAAGTCCCGAAGGACTCGGATGTTCCAACGCTGCGGCTTCCGGACATACGTGGAATCGACGCGATCCGTCGGGATCGTGACCTGCGCGAGGTCGTAGAGGAAGTTGTTCAGGAGGATCTGCGTCGGCAGCATCGGCAGGTACGGGAGGAATAGCGGAGCGACCGCCATGCTGAACATGTTTCCGAAGTTCGAGCTCGTTCCCATGAGGAGGTACTTCATGACGTTGCCGAAGGACTTGCGACCCTCGAGGATCCCTTCGTGCAGTACACGCAGGCTGCGTTCGAGGAGGATGACCTCTGCGGCCTCCCGGGCAATCTCCACCGCGGAAGACACCGAGATTCCGACGTCCGCGGCGTGCAGCGAGGGCGCGTCGTTGACGCCGTCTCCCAGGAAGCCGACGACGTGGCCCCGGCGCTTCAACGCGAGCAGGATCCGGTTCTTCTGTCCCGGAGAAACGCGCGCGAATACGGAGGCTCGCTCGGCGACGGCTCCGAGCGCGGCGTCCGTCAGACGGTCGACGTCCGCCCCGAGGACGAGCTCTTCCGCGTCCAGGCCCACGTCCGCGCACACCCGCCGCGCGACGAGCTCGCTGTCTCCGGTCAGGATCTTCACCTCGACGCCGTCGCGGCGCAGCGTTTCGAGAAGGGCGGGCGCATCCGGCAGAACGGGATCGTCGAACGCGGCATAGCCGGCGAGGGTGAGCGCCGTCTCGTCCACCGAACCATAGGCCGGCTTCACCGGCACGTCCCGCCAGGCCACCGCGAGAACGCGAAGACCTTTCGACGAGAGATCCCGATACGTCTCCTCGGCCCTCCGGAGAATCGCCGCGTCGAGAGGGAGGGTGTGTCCCGAGATCTCGGCGCCGACGCAGATCGGCAGCAGGCTTTCCGGCGCGCCTTTCGTGATCAGCACGCGGCCGCTGCCTCCTGCGACCTCCATCACCACCGACACCCTTCGGCGTTCGAAATCGAACGGGATCTCGTCGAGCTTCCGGCTCTCTTCCGGCATCTCCTCTGCCGACGCGAGCAGCGCGGCGTCGAGAGGGTTTCGGATTCCGGTGTGGAACGCGCTGTTCGCCCGGGCGAGGGGAAGGACGCGCTTCGAAGGCCCACCGAACGCGTCGCAGCAGCGCTCGAGCGACATCTCCGCCGCGGTTAGAGTCCCCGTCTTGTCGCTGAGAAGGACGTCGATCGAGCCGAAGTTCTGGATCGTCTCGAGATGCTTGACGATCACCTTTCGGCGTGACATGCGCACGGCGCCCTGCGCGAGCGTCACCGACGTGATCATCGGAAGGAACTCGGGCGTCAGGCCGACGGCGAGCGCAACCGCGAAAAGAAGCGACTCGAATGGTTCGCGCCTCCGAAAAACACTGACCAGGAGCACGAAGAGAATCAGGAGAACCACCGTCCGCATGATCAGGAGTCCAAACCGCCGCGTTCCGCGCTCGAACTCGGTCTCGGGGGCGCGGGTGGCGAGCCGGACGGCGACGTCTCCCAGCCGGGTGTCCCGGCCGGTCGCGGTGACGACGGCCGTGGCGGTCCCGCTGAGCACGGACGTCCCGAGAAAAACCCGGCTTTCCGCTTCCGGTCCGGAAGCACTCTTCTCGGCCGGCATCGACTCGCCGGTCAGAGCCGCCTCCTGTACGTAGACGTGCGCCGCCTCGAGAAGACGCCCGTCGGCGGGAACGAGGTCTCCGGCGGCGAGCCGGACGACGTCTCCCACGACCAGTTCGCGGCGGGGGAGCGCCGTCCATTCTCCGTCGCGCAGCGCGGTCGCCATCGGCGCCACGCTCGCGCGAAGGCTCTCGACCGCCCGATGCGAGCGGTACGTCTGAAGGAAGTTCAGGGAGACGGAGAGCAGGACCATGGTGCCGATGAGCAGAGCGTTGGTGATCTGGCCCAGTGCCGCGGAGAGAACGCTCGCGGCGAGCAGGATCAAGATCAGGGGATTGGCCAGCCAGGAGAGGATCTGACGCAGCATTCCCGCGGTTCGGGGGGCGGCCGTTTCGTTCGGGCCCGAAGCGATCAGCCGTCTCCTTGCTTCGACACCAGTCAGGCCGGCAGGCGGTGCAAGCCCGGCGGCCGGGACGGAAGGTTCCGCAGTCGGCTTCGTTCGGGCGCGCCCGATCTTCATGGAAGGCTTTGCCGTCGCACGTTGGACGGCCGGGTTGCGCAACGAAACCCGGCGTGATGCAGGGTCATCAGTCGATCGGTTCGGGCGCGCTCTAACGTG
>DASUAD010000307.1:0-2215 GCA_035763965.1 Thermoanaerobaculia bacterium
CTCGGCGACCGGCTGAAAGCCGAGCACGAGGAGAGGTCCGAATCGGCCAAGGAAATCTCGAAGGAGCTTCGCGACACTTCCCGAACCCTCGACAAGAGAATCGCGCAGCTGGACGAAGTGACGACGAAGAGCCAGCGGGAGCTTCGCCAGCAGGTCCTCGATCAGTCCAAGGCTCTGACCGAGGAGATCCGCGTCCGGAACAAGGAGACGACGACCACTCTCTCGAAGGAGATCGCTGAACTGCGGACGGGGAAGACGGACCGGGCGGCGCTCGCGGGCCTTCTGACGGATCTCGCGGTGAGGCTCACGAACGACCTGAAGGGTCCGGCTAAGCAGTGAACTCGCGGCGGAAGCCCCGCTGAATCGATGAGCGCGATTCTGAACGAGGGCAACGGAGGGGAGGCGGCACCCGACCCGATCCAGGAGCTGCGGCGCCTCCTTCTCGTCGCCGAGCACGAACAGGTCGCAAAAATCCAGGAGCGGCTCGACGACCCCGAGATCCACGCCGAAGACGTCAGCCGGGTGCTTCCGAAAGCCATCGCCATCCGGGCGACCAAAGACCGTGACCTCACCCGCGCCATGCTTCCCACGGTCGAGGAAGCAATCCTTTCATCGGTCCGCAAGGATCCCCATGTCCTCGTCGACGCGCTCTTCCCCGTGATGGGGCCCGCGATCCGGAAAGCGATTTCGAGCGCGCTCGAGTCGATGATCGAGTCGTTGAACGAAACGCTCGAGCGGAGCTTTTCCGTTCAGGGACTCGAGTGGCGGTGGGAGGCGTGGCGGACGGGAAGACCGCTTCCGGAGGTCATCCTCCTCCGCACGCTCGTCTATCGAGTCGAGCAGGTGTTTCTGATCCACCGAAGGACCGGGTTGCTCCTGCTGCACGTGTCGGGGAAATCCGCAGCCGTTCAGGACGCCGACATGGTGTCCGGCATGCTCACGGCGATCCGCGACTTCGTCCACGACTCCTTCGGCGGAGGCAACGAGCAGTCCCTCGACAGCTTCAAGGTCGGGGAATTCACGGTTCGGATCGAACAGGGTCCGGAGGCCGTGCTCGCCGCGGTCGTGCGGGGAAACGCGCCTCCCGAGCTCCGCCTCGTCCTGTCGGAAGCGGTCGAGGCAATCCACCTCGAGCAGGCGGAGGCCCTCGCTGCCTTCCAGGGCGACGCCGCACCGTTCGAGAAGAGCCGCCCGCGGCTGGAGGCATGTCTGAAGACACAGCAGCGCGCTCGGGCCGATCGCAGTCCGGGAGCGAGAACCCGCAGAGCCCGGGCGTTCCTGCGGGCGTCCCTGGCGATATTGCTCATCGGGGTGGGCGTCTGGTCGTTCTTCTCGATCCGGCGGAGCTTGCGCTGGAACTCGTATCTCGCTCGTCTCTCGGCACAGCCGGGGATCGCCGTGATCGAGAGCGGAAGACGCGGCGGGAAGTACTTCGTGACCGGTCTCCGCGATCCGCTGGCCGCTGATCCCGTCGCAATGCTCGCCGGTTCGAAGCTCGCCCGCGCGAACGTGACGAGCGACTGGAAGCCTTACCAGGCGCTGGTGCCCGAATTCCTGGCGGCGCGCGCCCGGGCGGTCCTCGAGCCCCCCGGGACCGTCACTCTCTCGGCGACCGATGGCGTGGTGATGGCCGCAGGCACTGCGACGCATCGATGGATCGAGGAAGCTCGCGCGCGGTCTCGGGTGTTCGCAGGTCTCGCGCGGTTCGACGATTCTCGGGTGACCGATTCGGACCTGAACGAGCTGGAAACGCTTCGACGCAGGATCGAGGGCGGCACGGTTTCCTTCGGTCTCGCGTCTGCCGAATTGCGCTCCCGGGAGATCTCGCGACTCGCGGCGCTCTCCCGAGATCTTTCGAACCTGGCGACGCTCGCGGCGGGCCTCGGCCGGGCCTTCCATGTGGAGGTGGTCGGCCGCGGAGACAGCACCGGTACGCCAGAGGCGAATCTGGCCATCAGCCGCCTTCGCGCGGAGAAGGTGGCGCGAACGCTCTCGACCGGGACCGCGGGAGCCGTGGCCTTCTCGGCACGCGGCGTCGGGTCGACGGAGCCACTCCGGCCCGAGGTGAGCGAGAACGATCGAGAAGTCAACCGCAGCGCGACGCTCCAGGTCGTCTTCCGTACGACTCGATGATCCAGAAGAAGGTCTGCATGCTCGGGGCGTTCGCAGTGGGTAAGACGAGCCTCGTCTCCCGGTTCGTGAGCAGCATTTTCTC
>DASUAD010000308.1:0-4242 GCA_035763965.1 Thermoanaerobaculia bacterium
GATCGCCCGCTACGTCGGCGTCCATCGCGATCGGCTCGTCCCGATCGGAGGAATCCACCCGAGGCACTCCCGCGACGTGGCGGGAGACATGAAGAAGCTTCTCGACGTCCACCGCCTCGGCGCAATCAAGCTTCATCCGCCCCACATGCAGCTCGCCGCCAACGCCTACAGAACCGATTGCCCCTCCCTCGCCGACGTCTACCGCCTGGCCGGCGAGGCGAGGCGGCCGGTTCTGATCCACACGGGGACATCCATCTTTCCCGGCGCCCGCAACGTCTACGCGGACCCGCTGACATGCGACGACGTCGCCGTCGACTTCCCGGAGACGACCATCGTCCTCTGCCACGCCGGCCGGCCTCTCTGGTACGACACGGCGTTCTTCCTCGTCCGGCGGCATTCGAACGTCCGGCTCGACGTCTCCAGTATCCCGCCGAAGAAACTTCTCGACGTCCTTCCGCGCCTCGCCGAAGTGGCCGACCGCGTGCTGTGGGGAACCGACTGGCCGTCGAGAGGCGTTACGTCGATGCGCCAGAACGTCGAGGATTTTCTCTCCCTTCCGCTTTCGGACGCGGTCAAGCGGAAGATCCTCTTCGACAACGCAGCGGCGCTTTTTCCGTTCTAGGGGGGTTCGGGGGGATGGCAAGGTCCCCCGCCAGAAGATTACTCGGAACTCTCTCCGGAATCTGTTCGTGGGAGCCCGGCCGAAACGGCCGGCGCTGACGCTACTCGAGGAAATCCGAAAGCTCGGGGACGGAGAATCCGGCGACTTTGAGCCTCGTCTTCACCGCCGCCACGTCGATCGTCGCGAGCCGGACGAACGCCACGAAGCCGTCTTGCGAGGGAGAGAGGATGAGACTCCGGATCTCGGTTTTCATCTCACCGAGCTTGCGCACCAGGTGAACGAGAGAGCCGACGTCGCGCGGAAGGAGCACCTCGATCCGGACGCCGGCCTCCTCGATCCTCAGGGTGTCGCAGAACGCCGCGAGCACGTCCGCCTTCGTGATGATCCCAACCAACTTCTTCCCTTCCACGACAGGCAAGGCGCCCAACCGCCTCCGGTGGAAGACGAGCAGCGCGTCCTCGACCGTGTCCCAAGGGCTCACCGTGATCACCTCGCGCGTCATGATCTCCTCGACGGTCTTGTTCTTCACGACGATCTCCCCGTTCTCCGAGACGATCGTCTCCTCGAACGTCGAGTTGCGTATGTCGGTGCCCGACAGGAAGCCGATCAGCTCCCCCCCCTCCACCACCGGCAGCTGATGGATTCGGTGCTCTCGCAGGAGATCGCTCGCGAATTTCAGGGTGTCTCCTCGAGAGACCGTGAAGACGTCGCGGGTCATTCTCTTTCCGACGAACATTCCCGACTCCTTCCCTGAAGCGTCTCCAGATGGGCCACGGCCGATGAAGCGAGGGAGGGACCGTCGTATCCTCCCTCCAGGACCGACACGATCCGGCCCTCGCAGAGTCGAGCCGCCAGCTCACAGATTCTGCGGGTCATGTAGGCAAAGGACTTCTCCGTCAGATCGAGGTCGGCGATCGAGTCTCTCTCGTGTGCGTCAAACCCGGCAGAAATCATGATCAGGCCCGGCTCGACCCGCTCGATCTCCGGGACGACTTCCTTCTCGAAGCTCTCCATCAACTCCTGATCCCTCGCGTGCGGCTTGAGCGGCAGGTTCAAGGTGAACCCGGTGCCGGCTCCCGTCCCCCTCTCCATTCTTCGGCCCGTGCCCGGAAAGCAGAACGTGGGATGCTCGTGGATGCTGCAGTAGTACGTCAGCGGGTCTTCCTCGAAGATCTCCTGGGTTCCGTTGCCATGATGGACGTCCCAGTCGAGGATGAAGATCCTCTCGACGCCGTACACCGTCCTCGCGTAGACCGCTCCGACCGCAATGTTATTGATGAAGCAAAAGCCCATGGCGGCATTCCGTCCGGCGTGATGTCCTGGCGGCCGGACGGCGCAAAACACGTTGTCGACCCTCTCGTTCAGAACCGCATCCACGCCTGCCATCACGCCCCCGGCCGCCAGGAGCGCGACGTCGAAGCTCGCCGGGCAGATCGAGCAGTCTCTCGTAGAAAACGCCTTCTCGCCCTTCCGAACGCTCTCGCGGAATCTCGCCAGATAGTCCGCGCGGTGGATTCCCTCCAGGAACTCCTGGTCGGGAACGTACGGCTCGAGGTATACGAGGCTGCTCTTCAAACCGTGTTTCTCCACGGCTCTGCGGAGAATCCGGAGGCGCTTGGGATTCTCGACGTGGCCGGCTCGGGTTCTGTGCGCGAGATAGTCGCTCGAGGCCACGAAACCCGTCCTGCGCGGAGTATTCGTGTAGATGGTCTTGTATCCCTCCCACGGCGCTCCCGAGAGAAGAAACGCCTTTCCGAGCGGAAGGGAGACCTCCTCGCGAAAGCGGTCGTTGCTCGAGAGCGAGTAGAAGCCTTGCGCGTCCCGGTAGACGGGAATCCTCACGTCTCTCTTGAAACGAGCGAAATCGTAGGCATGGTTCAGACGCCCGATCTCGATCTCGCGGACAGGAAGGCTTCTTTTCTTGACGAGAGTGCGCAGTTCCGCCTTCCTTCTGCCGATTTCCGACTTGTCCGAGAAATCGAATCCCTCCTGGGCCCAGTAGTACCTGCCAACCGAGAGAGAGGCGCTCAGCCGGAACTCGTTGAAGCCGAGATCGCGGAACAGCCGCTCGTAATGCCGGAAGAGCGTCGAAGCGTAACCCGATCTCTGCGCGGTCAGCCGGATGTGCTCGATGTAGACGACCTTGAGCCTCGCACCCTTCAAGAGTGCGAGCACCCCGAGCATCGGGTCGATCACCGACGCGAAGCTCAAGGTGAGCTCGCCGACGCGCTCCTCTCCCTGGAAGATCTGAGTGTCATAGACGATCCGCTCTTTGCCGAAGAGAAGGAGGTTCTCCCGGTGTTCGAACTCGTGAGTTCGAGTTGAGAGCGCTTCGAAGAGGGCGCACGGCGGGATTACGTTCCCGAAGATGTTTGCCCAACGTCTGAGCAGCTTCGCCCGGGACGGAACCTCGCTGATGAGGAAGTGTGTGCCCTTTCCGCTCTTCTTGAGAATCGTCGGGTCGAGCTCGGCGCCGAAGAGCTTCCTCTCCGCGATCAGCTTCTCGAAGTCCCGGAGGATGTCCTGGCGCGATGGACTCGGCCGAAATGGCTTTTCCTGTGCGCGCGGATCTCTGATCACAGGCGGCGGGCCTCGCCGTCCTCCACACGAACCGCCTTCAAGCGATTCTCGATCAACTGGTTACGCCACACACGAGGACGTGAAAGGTCTCACAGACACGACCTTCATCTTGCACCATATTGCGCAGGAAGAAAGGAGGTGAAGACACGATGGAAGCGATCCTTTCAGACTACCTGCTCCTTGAGTCCGGAGCCTTCGTGGGCGCGTTGGCGCTCTTGGTGCTCGTGCTCGGAGGCATCCTTCTCGGCCGTCTTGCCGATGAGGAAAAGACGGGCAAGCGGTTCTTCTGGGCGGAGTGGCCTCTTCCGGGAGCGGAACCGAGGACGACCGAAGAGGGCAGGGTTTCGCGCGCGGCCTGAGAAGAACGAGCAAACGGACCACGAATTGCTGAGGCCCTCCGAGAGGAGTGCCTCGGCATTCGTTTTTCCTTCGCGCCATTGCACGGACGGATCATCATCCCGCGAAACAGTTTCGAGTAGATTCTCGCCTCCTTCTCCTCGGTCGCCCGGAACTTCATTCGTTTTTGTCGAGACGGGTTGCCAGGACGCCGTGCTCCTTGCCGAGCTGGAGCGTAAGGGTGTCTTGCCTCACCTCGCCGATCACCTCGCCTATGTACTTTTCGTGGATTTCAGACCTTCGGAGAGTCAGCAATCCTCGCGCGAATCCGAGCAGCGCTATTCGGAGATCTTTCGTCGAGATCGTGAAACGTTTCACAGCCAAGCATCAGGCGCTCCTCATGTAGTTGGTGAGGCTCTGGTCTTTGAGGACGGTAGAAGTTCGGAAGCGTACGCATTGAGGCGGCGACGGCCCGAGGAGAGACAGTCGTGGAAGAGAAAACGTTGAGTCGGTCCTGGCGCATTGTCGGGGGCCTCTTCATGAACCTGGCGCTCGGCTCGCTCAATGCCTGGAGCGTCTTCGTCGCGCCACTGGAAAAGGAATTCGGCCGATCCTTTACCTGACCGGGGGCAACGTGGCCTTGCTTTACGTCATGGTGTTTGTCGTCTACTGTGCTACGGCACGCAGCTTTCGGTAAACGCCTC
>DASUAD010000309.1:0-7618 GCA_035763965.1 Thermoanaerobaculia bacterium
CCTTTTTTCGAACGATCTCGCCGTCGATCTGGGCACCGCGAACACCCTCGTGTTCGCCCGCGGCAAAGGCATCATCGTCCGCGAGCCCTCGATCGTTGCGGTGAACAACATGACCAACCGCGTCGAAGCGGTCGGCATGGAGGCGAAGGAGATGCTCGGCCGCACGCCGGGGAACATCGTCGCGATCCGCCCGATGAAGGACGGCGTCATCGCCGACTTCGAGGTGACCGAAAAGATGCTCGATCACTTCATCAAGAAAGCGCACGGCCGATCGCTCTTCGTCCGCCCGCGGATCGTCATCTCCGTGCCGTCCGGGATCACGCAGGTCGAGAAGCGCGCGGTCCAGGACTCGGCGCTGCGCGCCGGCGCGTCCGAAGTCTTCATCATCGAGCAGGCGATGGCGGCCGCGATCGGCGCCGGGCTTCCGATCACGGAGCCGGCCGGAAACATGATCGTGGACATCGGCGGCGGGACGACGGACGTCGCGGTCATCTCGCTCGCGGGCATCGTGTACAGCCGGTCCGTCCGGATCGCGTCGAACGAAATGGACGAGGCGATCATCCAGTACGTCAAGCGGAAGTACAACCTGCTGATCGGCGAGCGCACCGCCGAGCAGGTCAAGATCGAAATCGGCTCGGCGTATCCGCTCGACGAGCCGCTCACGATGGAAGTCAAGGGACGCGACCTCGTCGAAGGGGTTCCCAAGACGCTCATGCTGACCGACGAAGAGGTTCGCGAGGCGCTCGCGGAGGTCGTCGCGGCGATCGTCGAGACCGTGCGGGTGGCGCTCGAGCGGACGCCCCCCGAGCTTTCGGCTGACATCATGGACGAGGGAATCATCATCACCGGCGGCGGCTCGCTGCTGCGCAGTCTCGATCGCCGGCTGCGCGAGGAGACGGGGCTGCCGATCTCCTACGCCGAAGATCCGCTCGCGTCCGTGGCCCTCGGAACCGGAGCGATGCTCACCGATATGAATCTGCTGAGGAAGATCTCGATCACGTGAACGAGGCCGGAAGACGGGAGACGGAAGACGGAAGACGATGAGGGCGATTCCCCGCGCTGAAAAGACTGCGTCGAGTCCGGTCTCGTCTACCGTCTACCGTCTGCCGTCTACCGAACAATGAGATTCCCCTCCGCCCGCGCCGAAGTGACGCCGCGGCCCCGCCGCGGGGGGGTGCTCCTCGCGTCGGTGCTCGTTCTGTGCGTCCTCGCCCTCTCCGCCCAGGCGCCGGCCCGCGGCCAGCGCGGGTCCGTACTGCAATCCTGGATCCTGACCGCCGCGGCGCCGGTCGTCCGCGCCGTCGCGGGCGCTTCGCGCGCCGTCTCGGGAACTTCGTCGTCGGTGACGGAGGTGTGGACGGCCCGCGAGGAGAACGCCCGCCTTCGCCGACAGGTCGCCAGGAGCGAAGAGGAACTCTTCCGGTTGCGCGCCGAGGTGAGGCAGCTGCGTGACGAGCGCTCCCTGCGGGCCTCCGCGCCGTTTCTGCCGATCGTGGTCGGGGGCGCGCCGGTCCTTCTCGTCGAACGACGGGCCGGACTGTACAGCGCGCTCGTCGGGATTGGTTCGTCGGCAGGAGTCGCCGACGGCTCTCCTCTCGCCGTGCCGGAGGGTCTCGTGGGACGCGTCGTCGTCTCCGGGCGCACGATTTCCCGCGCGCAACTCCTGCTCGATGCCTCCGCGGCCGCGGGCGCGCGCGTCGCGCGGACCGGAGACCTCGGGATCGTGCGCGGCGACGGACGCGGCGCGCTGCGCCTGAACCACATTCCGACGACGTCGCGCGTGCGTGCGGGAGACCTCGTCGAGTCCGCGGGGATCGACGGAATCTACCCGCGGGGAATACCGATCGGACGGGTCGCATCCGTGTCGCCGGGCGGGAACCTGTTTCTCGACATCCGGGTCATTCCGACGGCGCCGTTCTCGCGGCTGACCGACGTGCTGGTCCTCGCGCCCTTCCCTGCGCAGAGTCCTGCGGAAGGAACGAGTGTCGCCCGGTGAAGCTCGGGCGAATCGCCCTGATTCTCGCCGGGGCGACGGCCCTCGAATTCCTCTTCGGCGGTTCGAAGTACCGGGCCGCCTGGCCGGTCGACTGGCTGCTCGTGGCGACGGCGGTCGTCGCCCGCTCGGGCGGATTCGGACGGGCGGTGCTGACGGGGGCCGTTGCCGGACTCTTCGAAGACGCGCTCACCGAAAGGCTGCTCGGGCTGAACGCCTTCGCGAAGGCCGCACTCGGGTACCTGCTCGCGTTCTTTTCGGTGAGGGTGATGTTCGGAGGAGCTTTCGCGGTGGGCGGCGCAATCGCGCTCTGCTCGCTCGCGAACGACGCAATCGTTGCCGTTCTCCGCTCCCTGCTTCTCGACTCGCCGATCGTCCTCGGGACGCCGTACGCGTTGTGGCGTGCCGTCGCGACCGGCGCGACCGCGGGAGCGCTCGAGGCCGCGTGGAGCTTTCCCTGGCGCGAGTGGCGCGAACGGCGGCGCCTGCGGAGGCTGAGATGACCGCCGGAAAACGGAAGACGGAAAACGGAAATCGGGAGGGCCCCGGCTCGTTTCCCGTTTCCCGTTTCCCGTTTCCCGGACGTTCGAGGCCGCCACGATGCTGAAGGTTCGGGAGAATCGAAGGGAGCTGTC
Source organism: Thermoanaerobaculia bacterium (assembly GCA_035763965.1). Taxonomy (GTDB): domain Bacteria; phylum Acidobacteriota; class Thermoanaerobaculia; order UBA5066; family Gp7-AA6; genus Gp7-AA6. Next base: position 2,629 of record DASUAD010000309.1, read on the forward strand.
CTCGCGCATCGAGATCGCGAGGATCGTCGTCGGCGCCGTCTTCGCGGTACTCGCCTTCTCGTACTGGTACGTCCAGATCGTCCGCGGCGACCACTACTTCGAGCTCTCCGAGAGCAACCGCATCCGGTCGGTGAAACTGACGGCGCCGCGGGGATACGTGCTCGACCGCAACGGGGCGGTGCTCGTCGAGAACGAGCCGGCCTATTCGCTGCAGCTCTACCGCCGGGAGGCGAAGGACCTGAAAGCGTCGGTCGAATTCGCCGTTCGCCTGCTCGGGCTCCCGCCGGACGCGATCCGCACGAGGCTCGCGCGTGGGCGCCGGTATCCGGAGTTCGTCCCCGTTCCGATCGCCGAGAACCTCTCGCTCGAGGAGGTCGCCGCGATCGAAGTCCACGCGCCGGAGCACCCGGAGTTCGCGATCTCCGTGTCGCAGCGCCGGCTCTACAAGCGGGGCGGCAGCGCCGCGCACGTCCTCGGATATCTGGCGGAAGCGACGCCGGAGCAAATCCGCGGCTCGGGAGGCGTCCACACGCTGGGGGACTGGATCGGCCAGAAGGGGATCGAGAGCTCTTACGAGAAGCTTCTCGGCGGCGCGAACGGGGAGCGCCGGGTGATCGTGGACTCTCACGCGAGGGAGATCGCCGAGGAGAGCCGGGTCGAGTCGAGGCCGGGCCAGAACCTGTTCGTGACCCTCGACCGCGACCTGCAGCAGCTTGCCGAGGAGCTCTTCGCCGATAAGGTCGGTTCGGCCGTCGCCCTCGATCCCCGGACGGGCGAGATCCTTGCGCTCGTCTCCTCGCCGTCGTACGACCCGAACTGGTTCACGCGCCGCGTCACCCCCGAAGAGTGGACGAGCCTCCTCAACGACCCCGACCATCCGCTGCAGAACCGCGCGATCCAGAACACGTACTCGCCCGGCTCGGTGTTCAAGATCTTCCTCGCGTACGGCGCGCTCGCGCGCGGGTGGGTGGATCCCGAGGCTCGGGTCTTCTGTCCGGGTCACGCCGCCTTCTACGGTCGGACCTTCCGTTGCCACCGGAAGGGCGGCCACGGATGGGTGAACCTGCGCGACGCGATCAAGGTGTCGTGCGACGTCTACTTCTACAACCTCGGACGGCGTCTCGGCGTCGATCGGATCGCCGAGATCGCGCGCGCGTTCGGGTTCGGCGAGCCGACGGGCCTCGACCTCGCGCACGAAAAACCGGGTCTCGTTCCCTCCGAGGAGTGGGCACGCACCAGGCGCGGCGCGCGCTGGTACCCGAGCGAGACCATCTCGGTCTCGATCGGTCAGGGCCCCCTGCTCATGACGCCGATGCAGATCGCACGAGCCGTTTCGGCGGTCATTACCGGCGGGAAGCTCCCCACGCCGCACCTCTTCTTCGCTTCCCAGGATCCGAAGTCCGGCGTGCGCCTCGGCTACCGCAGAGAGGAGCATCAATCGCTCGCGATCGACCGGCGGGGCCTCGACATCGTCAAGAACGGAATGTGGGCGGTCCTCAACGAGCCCGGGGGGACCGCCTTCGGGTCCCGTATCCCCGGAATCGAAGCGGGCGGCAAGACGGGCACGGTTCAGGTCGCGAGCCGGGATGCCGTTCCGCGCGCGGGAGTCGACCGGAGTCGGCTGGAAGACCACGCGTGGTTCACGGCATTCGCGCCGATCGACGATCCAAAGATCGTCGTCGTCGTATTCGTCGAGCACGGCGGTCACGGCTCGAGCGCCGCGGCCCCGATTGCCCGGCGGCTCCTCGCGAAGTTCTTCGGCGTCGAGATCGCACCGCGCCCGGGAGAGCCGGGGTTCGTGCGCGCGTCCGCGCCGGTCGCGGGCGTATCCCCCGCGGTCCCGGAGAGGTCGGAATGATCCGCAGCGTCCTGCCCGTCCCGAGACGACTCGATCTCGTGATCCTCTCGTCGGCGATCGCGCTCGCGGTCCTCGGCATCCTGTTCGTCTCGTCGACCACGCGGGGCGGGCGCTTCGACGGCCTCGCGACCCGCCAGGCCGTGTGGGTCCTCGTGGGACTCGGCGGGCTCGTCGCGGCAGTGCTCTTCGACTATCGCGTGCTCCTGAAGTTCTCGTTCTTCATCTATTGCGTGAGCCTGGTTCCGCTCGTCTACCTTCTCTTCTTCGGCGAACGAATCGCGAACGTCAAGTCGTGGATCCGCATCGGCGGGTTCCAGTTCCAGCCCGCCGAGCTCACGAAGATCGCGACCGCTCTCCTCCTCGCCTACCTGTTCGAGAACGAGGACGACGCGAAGATGAAGGCGGGGACTTTTCTGAAGGTCGGGGTCATCGTGGCCGTGCCGTTTCTCCTCGTCTTTCTTCAACCGGACGCGGGGCTCGCCGCCACGTTCCTGCCTCTCGCCCTGGTGGCGCTCTTCTTCGGAGGCCTTCCAGGGCGCGCCTGGATCGCCATCTTCGTGGCGGTCGCGCTCCTCGCCGGCATCGGCTGGTTCGTGCTGGCGGATTACCAGAAACAGCGGATCGGAACGTTCCTGAATCCCGAGTCGGACGTCCTCGGGTCCGGCTACCAGGTGCGACAGTCGAAGATCGCGGTGGGCTCGGGGGGATTCACCGGAAAGGGTTTCCGATCGGGAACGCAGAGCCAGCTCCGCTTTCTTCCCGTGCAGCACACCGACTTCATCCTGGCGGTGATCGCGGAGGAGTGGGGTTTTCTCGGCGTGTGTCTCGTGCTCGCGCTCTTCGCCGTTTTGCTCCTGCGAGCGCTGGCGCTCGCGCGGGTCGCGCGGGACCGCGGCGGGGTCTTCCTGATACTCGGGATCGCCTCGATGCTCTTCTTCTCGGTCCTCGTGAACGCCTCGATGATGATCGGGCTCCTGCCGACCACCGGCATTCCCCTCCCGCTCGTCTCCTACGGCGGTTCGTCCGTGGCGATGTCGTTTCTGGGGATCGGCTTGATACTTGCGGTCGAATACCGTCGCTTTGCGAATGCCTGAAAACAGGGGACAGACCCCGGTTTTCACCGACGCTCTCCCGGATTGACGGTTCTCTCCGAAAATCGGGGTCTGTCCCCCTGTGCGTAAAGAGCTCCTCGTCAACGCGACACCGCCGGAAACTCGCGTTGCCATCCTCGAGGATGGCCGCACCGTCGAAGTTCTTCACGAAAGGCGGAGCCGCCAGGGTCTCGTCGGGAACGTCTACCTCGGACGCGTGCACCGGGTGCTGCCGGGAATGCAGGCGGCGTTCGTTTCGATCGGTCTCGAGCGCGACGCTTTCCTGTACGTCGAGGACGTGCTGCCGCGGCCCGTGGACCTCGATTCGGATTCGGAGGGCGACGAGGATTCCCTACCCGAGGCGAGCCGCGAGACAGCCGATCGGCCGAGGATCGACGACCTCGTCAAAGAGGGTCAGGAAATCGTCGTGCAGGTCACGAAGGATCCGCTCGCCGGAAAGGGCCCGCGGGTGACGGCGAACATGTCGCTGCCCGGCCGGACGCTCGTCTACCTGCCGGGCGTGCGGGAGATCGGGATCTCGCGCCGCATCACCGACGAGGAGGAGCGCGAACGCCTGCGGCAGATCCTGGAGTCTTTGCCGGGAGATGGCGGTCTGATCGCGCGCACGGCCGCCCGGGGAAGCGCGAGCGCGGAGTTCGCGGCCGAGCACCGATACTTGACGGAGCTCGCCGCGAAAATCGCGCGGAAAGCCGACACGACGTCCTCCCCAGCGCTGTTGCACCGCGAGCTCGGCCTCGCTCTGAGAGCCGTGCGCGATCTCGTCACGAGCGAGTTCGCGTCCATCCGGGTCGACGACTCCGAGACCCATGCCCGGATCGCCGAGTTCGTCGCGCAGGTCGCGCCGTTCCTAGGCTACCGGCTCGAGCTCGACCGGAACCCCGAGCCGCTCTTCGAGAGGTTCGGCGTCGAAGCCGCGATCGAGAACGCCCTGAAGAGCCGGGTGCCGCTCGCGTCCGGCGGCTCGATCGTGATCCACCAGACCGAAGCCCTCGTCGCGATCGACATCAACACCGGCAGATACGTCGGAAAGGAAGACCTCGAAGAGACCGTCTTCGAGACGAACCTCGAGGCGATTCCGGAAGTCGCCCGTCAGATCCGGCTGCGGGATCTGGGCGGACTGCTCGTCGTCGACTTCATCGACATGCTCGACGCCGCGCACCGCCTCGAGGTCTTCGAGCGCTTCGAGGCGGAGCTCGCGAAGGACCGCGCGCGGTTTCGAATACTCCCGGTCTCCGAGTTCGGGTTGATCGAGATCACCCGCCAGCGCTCGCGCGGGAACCTGGAAAAGCTCCTCACGCGCTCCTGCCCCGACTGCGGGGGCAGCGGGCGGGTCAAGACTGACCTGACGACGGCTCTCGAGCTGCGGCGCGCGCTCCTGATGCCCCCCGTGCTCTTCGTTTCCGGAGAGACCGTTCGCGTCCGGGTGCGGCCCGGGCTCGCGCAGTTCCTCGCGGAGGAGGAGCCGGAGCTGCTCGAGGACGTCGAGAGGGAGCTCGGTATCAGGGTCGAGCTCGTCGCCGACGAGACACTTCCGCCGGCGAAGTACGAGATCGGAAGGTAGGTTTCAGGTTCGTTCGTCGGATACCACTTAATCGTTACACATCAATGACTTGAGACGCTGAAATAGGGGCGGGATCTCGCGCGTTACAGAGATCAGCACGCGATACCTTCCTTCCCGGCCCCGACCATTTGAGTCGGGGCCGCCTTTTTATGCGGGTCGGGCCCTCTCGAAAAAACGACCGTCGCCGAGAAGGTTGCCGATACCGTTATCGTCGAGATCGCGTGAAGCGCCTGCTCCCCGCTGCGCTCATCCTCCTCCTCGGCAATCCGAAGGGCGCCGCGGCAGCGACCTTCGTGGTCGTCAACACGAGCGACTCGGGGGCAGGATCCCTTCGGCAGGCGATCCTCGATGCGAATGCGGCGCCCGGAGCGGATCTGATCGGCTTCAGCATTCCGGGACCCGGAGTTCACACGATCAGCCCGCTGTCGTCTTTGCCCGCTCTGACCGACGACGCGGGCG
>DASUAD010000310.1:0-5065 GCA_035763965.1 Thermoanaerobaculia bacterium
GTACTCGGGCGCCATGTTCGCGATGGTGGCGCGGTCGGCCACGGGCAGCGTCCGGAGCCCCGGGCCGTAGAACTCGACGAACTTCCCGACCACGCCCTTCTTCCGGAGCATCTCGGTGACCGTGAGCACGAGGTCGGTCGCGGTCGAGCCCTCCGGCAGCCTGCCGGTCAGCCTGAAGCCGACCACCTGTGGGACGAGCATCGAGATCGGCTCGCCCAGCATTGCCGCCTCGGCCTCGATTCCGCCGACGCCCCAACCGAGCACGCCGAGCCCGTTGATCATCGTGGTGTGGGAGTCGGTGCCGACCAGCGTGTCCGGGAAGGCGACTCCCGCGCGCTCCTCGACGACGCGGCCGAGGAACTCGAGATTGACCTGGTGCACGATTCCCGTGCTCGGCGGGACGACCTTGAAGTTGTCGAACGCGCCCTGTCCCCAGCGCAGGAACGCGTAGCGCTCGCGGTTCCGCTCGAACTCGAGCTCCGCGTTCCGCACGATCGCCAGTCGAGTCGCGAACTCGTCCACCTGCACCGAGTGGTCGATGACGAGCTCGACCGGGAGGTGCGGGTTGATCTTCGCGGGATCGCCTCCGAGGTCCCTCATCGCGTCTCGCATCGCCGCCAGGTCGACGACAGCGGGCACACCGGTGAAGTCCTGCAGGAGAACGCGCCCGGGAGTAAACGAGATTTCGCGGGAGGGCGCCGCCGTCGCGACCCAGCTCGCCACTGCCTCGACGTCGGCGGCCGTGACGTCCACACCGTCCTCGTGCCGCAGGATGTTCTCGAGCAGGATCCGGAGCGTGTACGGGAGCCGGTAGACGTCGAAGCGCTCCTGCAGGGCGGCGAGCCGGAAGATCTCCAGCTCGCTTCCCTGAACCGCGAGTCGCGCACGGGCTCCGAAGCTGTCGGGATGCGGCATCGCCTTCGATTCAACCAGTTTCGGGCTCCCCAACCGCTCGAGTCCGCGCTCGGTGAGCGACGTGCGACGTGGATCGAAGTGGCGCGCGACCGCTCGCGCGTATGGTTTCGAGACGCGCCACGCGTACGCCGCGAAGCCTTCGTCGCGCACCGGTTGGAGGTCCTCCGTGTAGGGATCGAGGACGTGTTGCCTGCCGACCTTCCGGGCCGAGTTGAAGAACGCAATGCCGACTCCGACGGACACTTCGAGCAGGCTTCGTCCCTCACGGTCGGCCTCGGCGACCAGTCCGCGGTACGCCGCGGCGAGCTCCTCGGGAGACGGGAGCCCGCTCGCGTCCTCGCGCAGGGCCGCGAGCGACTGCTTCAAGGCTGCGAGCTCGAGTGGTGGAATGTCGATGAGGCGGGCGGTCGTGCCGCTGGCACCCTCGAGGGCGGCGAGCAGGTCGTCGACAGAGTGGAGCTCGAGGTGTTCGGCGAGAACGCCTGCGCCCTTCAGCTCCGACACGAGCGCGTCGAGGTACACGCGCGTCCCCCGCGTCACGTCCGCGGCGGCCGCGAGCAGCCAGAGCGGCGAGAAGCCGAAGGCGAAGATCGACCCGAGCTCGACGACGTTGCCGCCTGCCTTGCGGATCGCGAGCTTCTTCGGCGACTGCTCGAACTCCCCGGCGACGTCTTCGGCCGGCCGCTCGACGCCACCGACGAGCTCGACCGTGATCCGCAGGAGGTTCTTCGCAGTCGCCTCGTACAGTCGCGACTTCCGCACGAGCCTCGGCAAGACGATTTGAGCCGTCTCGTGCACGGCACCACCGGTGACGGCGGCGACTGCGCGGACGACTCGCTCCGGCAGCGCGAGCACGTAGGCGAGCGGGCGGGAAACGCGCCGGGTCATCGTTACCATGATCGCCGATGGAAGCCGAGACGATCCGCGCGCTTCTCGAGCAATCGTTTCCGGACGCGGCCGAGGTCGCGGTCGAAGACCGAACCGGGACCGGCGATCACTTTCAGGTGACGGTCGCGAGCCCCGAGTTCGACGGCGTGCCGCTCCTCGAGCAGCATCGGAAGGTGAATGCGGCGCTGGCCGCCCCGCTCGCCGACGGCTCCATCCACGAGCTCCGGATCAAAACGAAAGGAACGGAATGACGACGCTCAAGGAGCAGATCGCAGAGGTCATCGAGAAGGAGCCCGTCGCGCTCTTCATGAAGGGCACGCCGGAGATGGTCATGTGCGGCAACTCCTACCGCGCCCTCAACGCGCTCCATGCCGTGGGCGCGCCCATCACGACGGTCGACATCCTTCCCGACCCGCGTATTCGCCAGGAGCTGTCCTCGATCTCCGGGTGGCCGACGATCCCACAGGTCTTCGTCAAGGGGGAGCTCATCGGCGGAGCGGACATCACGGAAGAGCTCCTCGAGTCCGGGGATCTCCAGCGGAAGGTCGACGAGGCGCTCGGTACCGAGCGCGAACAGGAGGTCAAGGTCGTCGCGCTGACCGTCGACTGACGCGCCTAGGTAGCGGCGATGCGGTCGGCGAGCTCGCGCGAGATCGCGTGCTCGCCCGCGTCCGTGCGAACGGTGACCGGGCCGCCGAACGGGGCGAACGAGACGAGCACCGCATCCGAACCGGGTACCAGCCCGAGCCCGTCGAGGTAGCGGAGCAACTCGGGATCGCCGTCCGGGACGCGTGTGATCATCGCCCGGCCTCCGGGCTCCACATCGATCAGGGTCTGTTCGGAACCGTGCGACAGCTGGAGCTCGCGGTCGGGGATCGGGTCGCCGTGCGGATCGTGTGTGGGATACCCGAGCTCGGCGTCGATCTTCGCCTCGAGCTCTTCGGAGAGCGCATGCTCGAGGAGCTCGGCCTCCGCGTGAACCTCGTCGAGCGCAAGCCCGAGACGGTCGGCGAGGTACCGCTCGAGGAGCCGATGGTGGCGGAGCACCTCGAGCGCGCTCCGACGGCCCTCGTCGGTCAGCGCGACGCCGCGATAGGGGGCTCGCTCGACGAGCCCGAGCTCGGCGAGACGCTTCGTCATCGCGGTCGCAGACGGCGCGCTGACGCCCATGCGGCTTGCGAGCGCGGAGGTCGTCACGCGTTCCCTCGAGGACTCGAGCGTGTAGATCGCCTTCAGGTAGTCCTGCACGGCGACCGTGAGATCCGGAGCCTGGGTTCCCATCTCGTTTGTCTTAGGTTACACTGCGAATCGGATTTAGCTATGTCTAAAAGAACATTCACGCGAGGAAAGCTGCTTGCAGCCGCCGCGCCGCTGGCGGCTGCACCGCTCGTGGGGAAGCTCGCGCTCGACGCACAGGCGGAGGCGAGCCCGCACGACCATTCGAGCCACGGTCACCCGCGCACGCCGGCGAGCCACACGCGAGGCGCGATGGGCCACGCGGCGATGGTCCGCGAGGAGGCACCCGCGGTGGGCGGCCCGAACGATCTCGATGCCCTCCTCTACCCGCCGCCGGCGCTTCCCTACAAGCCGGGCCGCGTACGCGACTACACACTGACCGCTGTCGACACCGAGCTCGAGGTCGCACCCGGGATCTTCTTCCCGGCGTGGACGTACAACGGCACGGCTCCCGGCCCGGTCCTCCGCGCCACCGAAGGGGACACGCTCCGCGTCCGCTTCGTGAACCGAGGATCGCACCCGCACACGATCCACTTCCACGGGATCCACCCGACGAACATGGACGGTGTCTTCGAGATCGTCGACACGGACGGCGAGTTCACGTACGAGTTCGAGGCCCGGCCGGCCGGCCTGCATCTCTACCACTGCCACGCGACGCCCCTCAAGAAGCACATCCACAAGGGGCTCTACGGCGCCTTCATCATCGATCCCAAGGAGCCGCGCGCGCCTGCGACCGAGCTCGTCATGGTGATGAACGGCTTCGACACCGACGGAGACGGTGCGAACAACTTCTACACCGTCAACGGCCGCTCGCTCTACTACGCGCGCTATCCGATTCGCGTGAAGCGCTCGGACCTCGTCCGCGTCTACCTCGCCAACCTGACCGAGTTCGACCTGATCAACTCCTTTCACCTCCACGCCGACTTCTTCCGCTACCAGCCGACGGGCACGGGAGACTTCTGGGAGTACACGGACACGGTGATGCAGTGCCAGGGACAGCGTGGCGTGCTCGAGATCCAGTTCGCCGGCACCGGCCTCCACATGTTCCACGCCCACCAGTCCGAGTTCGCCGAGCTCGGCTGGATGGGCTTCTTCGAGGTCGTCGACGAGTGATGGAGGCGAGGGCCGCCACGTCTCGTGCGCGCATGGGGTGGCGCCTGTGGGCGGTCGTTCCGGTGCTGTTGCTGGCGCTTGCGGTCGGCGTCGTCGTCTCGTCCGGCTCGTCGCTCGTCGACCTCGTGGGCACGAATCCTCCGCCCGCCGACGCGTTCGACATCCGGAGAGTCGAGTTCTCGCCCGGCGAGATCCGGATCACGGTGCGCAACCCGCAGCCCGACGACCTGACCATCGCGAACGTCAACGTCGACGATGCGATCGTCCCGTACTCCCTCGACGGCCCGGCGACGCTCGGACGCCTGCGCTCGAGCACGATCGTGGTCCCGTTCGACTGGGTGGACGGCGATCCGATCACCATGGGCGTCACCTCGTCCACGGGAATCGAGACGGTGAAGGAGATCCCGGCTGCGGTCGAGACGCCGACGCCCTCCGTCGAGGGGTTCCTCGGCTACGCGCTCATCGGCGCGCTCGTGGGGGTACGTCCCGTCGCGTTGGGGCTGCTCTGGCTCCCAGCGCTGCGGCAGGCGGGCGCGCCCTGGCTCGCGGCGTTCATGGCATTCACCGCAGGCCTGCTCTCGTTCCTCGGGGTCGAGGCGCTCGCGGAGTCGTTCGAGCTCCAGGCGGCGCTCCCGTCGGGTCTCGGTGGCACGGGGCTCGTCCTGCTCGGGGTCGCGCTGTCGTTCCTCGGCATGACTGCGCTCGCCGGTCGGTTGAGCGGCGGGAGTGCCGCGACCGGAATCGCACTCGCCCTTCTCGTCGCGGTCGGGATCGGCCTCCACAACCTCGGCGAGGGCCTCGCGATCGGCGCCTCGTTCGCACTCGGGGAGCTCGCGCTCGGGACATTCCTCATCGTCGGGTTCATGGTGCACAACGTCACGGAGGGCCTGGGCATCGCGACGCCGATCGCCGA
>DASUAD010000311.1:0-2760 GCA_035763965.1 Thermoanaerobaculia bacterium
TCCAGCAGTAGAACAGGGCGACCGCGACGTACGGGACGAAGATCCACCGGAAGGCGCGGGTGTCGATCACGTCCCGGAAACCGACGACGAGCGCAAACGGAGCCATCGCGAGGAAGTAGCGGCTCCAGTCCTCGGTCGAGATGAAGAGGTGGAGAGCGAGCTCGAAGACGCAGTACCAGAAGATCGCCGGAAAAGGCCGCAGCCTCGACGTGCCGACCGCGTACACGAGGGCGAGCAGGATGTGGAACTCGGCCTGGTGGTAGAGGCCCTTGCGAAACAGCTGGGGAAGGAAGCCGAAGGGCAGGAAGACGCTCATCTTGTCGCCGTGCTGAGAGAAGTACTCGAGGAAGTTCCCCGTCCGGGAGGCGCAGAAGAGAAAGTAGCCGGCGAGTGCGGCAGGAATTGCGAGGAGCCAGGCGATCCGCGCGAGACGCTCGCGACGCAGGAGGAGCACCATCCCAAACGCGGGCGCGAGCATCAGGCCTGAAATCCGCGTCACGGTCGCGAGTGCTCCCGCGACGGACGCACGCCCGACGCGGGACCGCTCGAACAGAAAGATCGCGGCGAGCGTGAGCGCCATGTAGACCGCTTCGGTCGAACCTGTCGATCGGTAGAGCAGCCAACGCGGAGGAAGGAAGAGGAACACGAGCGTCAGGAACTCCGGCGAAGCAACTCTCCAGACGTCGCGGCACAGGCGGTAGAAGAGGACCGTCGCCGCGCATGTCGCGAGGATCGAGACGAGAAGGAGCCCCGGTTCGTAACCGAAGATTGCGAGCGAGCGCACGAGCAGCGGGTAGACCGGGAAGTGTCGGAGGAAGTACGTCGGCGTGTGGACATACGCGAGAAGCGGGTTGTCGGGACGGATGTCGTAAAGCGTTCGCGCGATCGTCAGGTAGTTCGGCCCGTCCCAGAACCGGTAGACGTCGGTCATGCGGCCGAGAAACGGCAGATAGACGAGGAACGACCCCGCGACCGCCGCCGCGACGAGCAGGATCTCGGGGCGGACTTTCCCCGACTTCACCCTTTCACTCCGGAAAGGCGATTCGGTGAGAGGGCTGACTTCGGCAGCAATCGGATCTCCCACAGGAGCCAGAACACGGTCGCGAACCAGATGCCGTGCCAGCCCGGCAGGTGCTCGAGCGGGAGCCCGAGGCCGTCGGGCGAGCCGAGGAAAAAGGCCGAGACGACGAGCGTGAAAACAGCATAACCCGCGCCGCCGAAGAGGGAGCCGAGCGCGATCGGCCACACGAAGTAGTACTGCGCCATGCCGGGAGCGAACACGAGGAGCACGAGGAAGAGCAGGAGCGATCCCCGGGTCAGTTCGAGGCGGGCGAGCGCGATCGCCGCGGTCAGGGCCGCCGCCGCGAAGAGAACGGTCGGCGCCCAGTCGGGGATCCCCGGAAGCTTGCGCAGCATCGCGGTTCCGTAGTCCTCGGCCATGCTGCGATATGCGAAGACGTGTGCGAAGACCGCGCCCCGGACCCGCCAGTACGGCAGGAAGGAGGCCCCGAAAATGGCGTAGGGCAGGAGAAGAAAGACGAGACGGCGACTCCCTTTCGCGCCGCGCCAGAAGAGGATCGGGTGGAACGCCGTCACGTGCTTGACGAGGAGCGATCCCGCGAGCGCCCCCGCCGAGGCGAGCGGCTGCGGACGGCTCCGGCCGGCCAGCCAGATCGCCAGCATCAGGAACGCGATCGCGAGGCCGTCGAACTGGGCGTGAAAGCCGGTGACGAAGACGGAAACGGGGTTCGCGAAGAAGAGCAGCGCTGCGCCCGCCGCCGTCCGGCGCGGACGCAGGAGCACGTCGCGCGCGACACGGAAAACGATCCAGGCGGTCGCCACGTCCGCCAGCAACAGGAATCCCCCGACCACGCGGTGCAGGGGAATCCCCCCTTCTCCCGAAAAGCGCGCGAAAACGCGGAGCAGCAGGGCCCAGACCGGCGAGTAGTTGTAACGGACCGTATCGCGGTAGAGGGCGCCGCCCGAGTCGAGAGTCCTCGCGACCTCGGCGTACGCGTTCGTGTCCCAGTTCGGCGAGAGAGACGCCAGGAAGCCGATCCGCAGCGCGGCTGCCGCCACGAATCCGGCGACGAGGGCGGCGCGGCCTGCCGAGCCGATCGCGGCGCTCACTCCGGCGGACTCGGAGACTGCGCCGGAGGCTCTCCGGCCCTCGCCGCCAGGCGCTCGGTGACGAACTTCGTTCCCGTCGAGCAGACCGAGACCCAGAAGAGACCGACGAGGATGCCGCCCGTGACGTCGGTCGTCCAGTGCGCTCCGAGGTAGACGCGGCTCGCCGCGATCATCAGGATCGCCGTCGTCGCGAAGACGAGCGCCGACTCGCGGACGACCGGCCGCCGCGAGAGGTGCAGCACGACCGCAGCAAGGCCGCCGTAGAAGACCGTGCTGATCGTCGCGTGCCCGCTCGGAAAGCGGTACGTCTTCTCGGCGACGAGCGCCGGCCAGAGGTCCGGCCTCTGGCGCGCGAACACGATCTTGAGAAGCGCGTTCAATCCGAATCCTCCGACGACCGATCCGCAGAACAGGACGGCAGACACCCAGTGCCCTTTTCTCCACAGCCCGGCCGTTATCAGGACCGTCGCGGGAGCGACGAAGAGGTGGCTCCCGAAGAACGTCACGGCCTGCGCGATGCGGTCGTTCCACGGCGACTGCAGCTCGCGCACCGCGAGAGTGACGCCGTGATCGAAGTCGCGCGTGTCGGTCGTGCGGAAGACCTCCCGCGCCAGGATCCCGAAGAGGAAG
>DASUAD010000312.1:0-3159 GCA_035763965.1 Thermoanaerobaculia bacterium
GGGGCGAGCGTTGCTCTGCGCTAGAGTTACGCGCGGACAAATCCTGCATGGCCACTGCGCAACCGAGCGAGGCGCGATCTCTGCATCCGGCGACGGTCGTACCGGCGGCGGACGCGCCGCGCATCCACCCGATCGTCAGGATCGACTACCGCGTGCGGATGATCGCAATGCTGGTCGTCGGCCTGATTCCACTCTTCCACTTCGGCGGCCGCCCTCCTCTTCCGGCGCTGGTGGGGATGGCGGTGACGGCGCTCGTCTGGCCACACGTGGCCTACCTCGCGGCGCGGAGAGCCCGCGACACGCGCGCCGCGGAATTCCGCAATCTCCTGGTCGACTCGCTCTTCGTCGGGGGCTGGACGGCCGCGCTCTCGTTCAGCCTGCTCCCGAGCATCGCCATGATCGCCGCGGTGCACTCGGCCAACCTCTCGGTGGGAGGGCTCCGCCTCGCCGCGAAGGGGCTCGTCGCGACTCTCCTGGGAATCCTCGCCGTCGGAGTCCCGCTCGGCTTCGCTTTTCACCCGGAGTCGTCACTCCCGACCGCCCTCTTCTGCGTCGTCGGGATCCTGACGGTGACGACCGTCTTCGGCTACTTCGGACATCTCCAGACCCGCCGGCTCCGGCAGGCGAAGAACGATCTCGCCGAGCACAACAGGCAGATTGCCGAGCAGAACCGCATCGTCGAGCAGGCGCGGAAGGTGGCGCTCGAGGCGAAGACGGCGGCGGAGGAGGCAAACCAGGCGAAGAGCGCGTTCCTCGCCAACATGAGCCACGAGCTCCGGACCCCGCTCAACGCGATCATCGGGTACAGCGAAATGCTCGAGGAGGACGCCGAGGCGGCGGGCCAGAAACCGTTCGTGGCGGACCTCCAGAAGATTCGCTCCGCCGGAAAACACCTGCTCGGCCTGATCAACGACGTGCTCGACCTCTCGAAGGTCGAGGCGGGCAAGATGAAGCTGTTCCTGGAGGTCTTCGACGTTCCGAACCTGGTCGAGGAAGTCGTCGCGACCGCACAGCCGCTCGTGGAAAAGACCTCGAACGCGCTCGAGGTGAGCGTCGCGCCGGACGTCGGCCAGATCCGGGAGGACGTCACGAAAGTCCGGCAGGTGCTGTTGAACCTGCTCTCCAACGCGGCGAAGTTCACGGAGAAAGGCACGATCTCCCTCGACGTGGCGCGCGAAACGGACGTCACGGGAAGCTGGGTGGTGTTCCGGGTCCGTGACACGGGAATCGGCATGACGCCCGACCAGACCGCGAAGCTCTTTCAGGCGTTCACGCAGGCCGACGGGAGCACGATGCGCAAGTACGGCGGGACGGGTCTCGGCCTCGCGCTCTCCCGGAAGTTCTGCGTGATGATGGGCGGCGACATCAACGTCGAGAGCGCGCCTGGCGCAGGTTCGACGTTCACCGTCCGGCTTCCCGGGGACATCGAGAACTACGATGGCGAGGCGACGTCGATCCGCCTCCGCCTCCCGGGCCGCCGGCCCGGCCACGCGCGGGAGGCGGCCGCGCCGAGCGGCAAGGTCCTCCTCTGCATCGACGGGGATTCCGCCGTCCACGAGCTGATCGAGCGGCTCGCCACCCGGGAAGGCTACTCGTTCGTGGCTGCGAAGAACGGCGAGGAAGGGTTGAGACTCGCCCGCGAGAAGAAGCCCGACGTCGTCACACTCGAGGTGGCGCTGCCCGGCATCGACGGATGGACGGTGTTGAAGTCTCTCAAGTCCGATCGGGAGCTCTCGGAAATCCCCGTCGTGATGGTCTCCATCTCCGACGACCTCGATCGAGGGCTGGCGATGGGCGCGGCGGATTACCTCGTCAAGCCCATCGATCGGGACCGACTGGCGGGACTCCTCGCCGCGTATCGCACCGGCGCGATCGCCTGAGAATCGGAATGGCGAAGATCCTCCTCGTCGAGGACAACGAGATGAATCGGGACATGCTCTCGCGCCGTCTCGTTCGAAGCGGATACGAGGTCGTGATCGCGGTCCATGGGGAGGAGGGCGTGGCTCTCGCCCGCACGACGTCTCCGGATCTCGTGCTCATGGACATGAGCCTTCCGGTCCTCGACGGCTGGGAGGCGACGCGGCGTCTGAAAGCCGATCCGGCGACCCGGGAGATTCCCGTCATCTCGCTCACTGCCCACGCGATGGCGGGAGACCGCGAGAAGGCGCGCGAAGCGGGATGCGACGACTTCGATACGAAGCCGGTCGAGTACACGCGGCTCCTCTCCAAGATCGAAAGGCTGCTCGAGAAGAGGGAAGCAGGCTGAAAGAGGACGCGCCTGCGGGCGGGGCAAACAAGCTCGAGATCGAGCGTGAAGCGCGGGTGGAGCACGTGGCGGAATTTCGAGATTTCATCGAGGACGCCTGCCGCCGGGTCGGAGCGGACGAATCCGTCTGCTTCGATTTGAAGCTCGTCGTCGACGAGGCGTGCAGCAACCTGGTCGTTCACGGCTACAAGGGACTCGAGCCGGGCCCGATCGGGGTCTCGTTCGCGTGCGAAGGGGACGAGATCGTCGTCACGATCACCGACCGCGCGCCGCCGTTCGACCCGAAGCGCGCCCCGATTCCGAACCTCCACGCTCCGGTGAGCGAACGGCGTCCCGGCGGTCTCGGCTGGCATCTCATTCGCGAGCTCGTCGACCGCATCGAGTACCAGACCGACGAGAATCGGGGAAATCGCCTGACTCTGGTCAAGCGGTTCGTCCCGCGTCAGAATCCCGGACAGGAGAGCTGAACATGGTGATCGTCGTGGAGAAGAGGGAGATGGTCACGGTCGTCTCGATCGACGGCAGCGTCGACGGGACCACCGCGCGCGAGCTCGTCAGCTCGATGCGCGAGCAGGTCACCGGCGGCAGCGCGCGGCTCGTCGGAAATCTCGCGGGGGTCGACTACACGTCGAGCGCCGGCCTGAGAGCACTGCTGGAGACGGTCAAGGAGACCCGGCAGCACGGCGGAGATCTCCGGCTCGCTGCCGTGCGCCCGGATGTCCTGCGGATTCTCGAGCTCTCGGGGTTCACGAGCATCCTGCAGGTCTTCAGCGACGTGGACGCGGCGGTCGCGAGCTTCGTGTCGTAGGAGCAAGGCGTGGGTACCGAAATCAAACCCCTCACCCCTCGCCGGCCGCGCGCTTTCGCGCGGCGCGGCCTTCGGCCGCGGCCGG
>DASUAD010000313.1:0-4494 GCA_035763965.1 Thermoanaerobaculia bacterium
AGTTCGGCAGGCTCCGCTGGAATACCTTGATCCAGATGATCTCCGAGAGGTTGATGTTGTTCAGGGGCACGAGCTTGTTGATGTCCCAGAACTCGTAGGGCCCGAAGAAGTTCCAGTTCGGACCCCGGAGGAAGGTCCCGAGCACGATCAACACGCACCAGAGCACGAGAAAGCCCACGAGGAAGATCGTGATCTCCCAGCGTCGCTCCCGGAAGGTGAAGTACCCGTTGCCCTTCGGGTTGGTGTCGATGTAGGGGATCGCCATCAGGCCCACGATGATGAGCGAGGGCAGCACGACCCCGGCGAGCCAGGGATCGAAGTAGACCAGCATCTCCTGGAGGCCCAGGAAGTACCACGGCGCCTTCGCCGGGTTCGGCGAGTCGGTGGGGTTGGCGGGCTCCTCGAGGGGCGCCTTCAGGCCGATCGACCACACGATCATCACGGCCATGACGACGACCAGGCAGATGAGCTCGACGTAGACGAGGTCCGGCCAGGAGAAGACCTTCTGGGTCGAGTCCTCGCCCTCGATCGTCGGCCGCCCTTCGGCGATCCGGCGGTCGTTCTCGTAGGCGTTGTGCATCGCCCACCAGAAGAAGAACCCGACGAGGAAGATCATCCCGACGATCGGAACGTTGTCGGGGAGAGTCGCGACCTTGTTGAAGTTCGGATCGAGGTAGGAGAGCGCGAAGAAGAGCACTCCCGCGATCCCGAGCACGATGCCGCCCTTCTTCGTCCAGAGGGTCTTCCAGTGGATGGCGGCGACGAGCAGGACGAGCGAGACGGTGACGAGATACTGGGGCGCCGAAAGGAAGTTGACGACGCTCTTGACGGCGTTGACGACCGGCATGGCTCGGTGAGTCAGTCCTTCACTAGACGGGGCCCGAGATGCCGCCGTCCTTCCGGACCCGCCAGAAGTGAACGGCCATCAGAAACGCCGCGACGAGAGGGATCCCGACGCAGTGGAGGACGTAGAAGCGCAGGAGCGCGCCGGCGCCGACGAAACGGCCGCCGAGCAGGGCGAACCGCGCATCGTTCGAAGACGTCACGAGCTGGATGTCGCCGATCTTGAGCAGCCCCGTGGCCGGGCCCTCGATCCCGACGAGCGGCGTCGCCGCGGCCATGTTCGACCCGACCGTGATCGCCCAGATCGCGAGCTGGTCCCACGGCAGCAGATAGCCGGTGAACGAGAGCAGCAGCGTCAGGACGAGGAGGATGACTCCGATCACCCAGTTGAACTCGCGCGGCGGCTTGTAGGAACCGGTCATGAACACGCGGAACATGTGGATCCAGACCGTGATCACCATCGCGTGCGCGCCCCAGCGATGGACCTCGCGCATGATGCCGAACGGCACCTGCTCGCGCAGGTCGAGTATGTCCACGAACGCGTACTCGACGGTCGGCCGGTAATAGAACATCAGCAGCAGACCGGTGAAGGTGAGTACCAGGAAAAGGAAGAACGTCACGCCCCCCGCGCACCACGTATAGCGCATCTTGACGCCCGACTTGCGGGTCTTGACCGGGTGCAGGTGGAGGACGACGTTGCCCAGCATCGCCAGAACCCGCTTGCGGTTCGTGTTGGGGATGCCGACCCGGAAGACGGACTTCCAGAACTGACTCTCGACGACGCTCTGCTGAAACCGGTTCCACCGACGACCCAAATCAACCTCCGAAATGGGGGAAACGCGGGTTGCTCCCCGGCGTACTGCCCGGGGACAGACTGAAGTCTGTCCCCTCCAACCCTGCGAAAAAGATCAAACCGTCTTCACGAAGGACTTCGGATCGCTCCACTGCCCGCGCTCGTAGAGGTACCGCGTCGCCTTGTCCACGACGAGCTGGCCGTCGTCGGGTGAGACTCCGATCTCGGCGCGCTCGAGCGGGCGCGGCGTCGGACCCTCGAAGTTGACCCCGGACATGTAGTAGCCCGACCCGTGGCACGGACACTTGAACTTGTTCTGCGCGGCCAGCCAGTTGGGCGTACAGCCCAGGTGGGTGCACCGCGCGACCAGGGCGTACATCGACTCCGTGTTGCGCACGATCCAGACGCCGTACCTCTCCTTCCACCGCTCGTCGACCCCGAAGGAGTAGGTGGACGGGTCGCCCGCCTTGAACCGCGTCGGCGGCTCGAAGAGCACGTTGGGGAACAGGAACCGCAGCGTCGCCGTCAGGCCCGCGGCCGTCGCCGCGGCGAAACCGACCCAGGCGACGGTCATCCACTTGAGTGTCGAGCGCCTCGTCACTCCGTCCTGAAGGACGTCCGGAGCTGGCGTTGACGTCAGCTCGACTACCCTCTTCTGCGGTGTCGACATGCCCCTCGCGAGACTACCAGAAGGCGAGAGGGGCGCTCAACATCACGCCGCGGAGCGCGCGCGCGTCGCGTCGATCGCCCGGCGCGCTGCGTCCCGAACGCGCAGGTTCGGATCTTCTCGCGCCACTTTTTCGAGGAGGGGGAGGCTGCCCTCGTCGCGCAGGAGCGCGAACGCTTTGAGAGCGTTCACGATCGCCGCCTCCGCCTGATCGGAAGAGAGTTGCGCCTGCCTCCCGAGCGCCTCGCGGTCGATCATCGAGCGAAGGACCGTGATCCCCGAACCGTCGCCGAGAGACGCGAGCGCGATCGCCGCGTTCCAGCGAACGTCGGGCACCCGGTCCTCGAGGAGGACCTTCAGACGTTCGACCGCGCGCCGGTCACCGAGCTTTCCCATCACGTAGGCCGCCATCTTCCGCATCCCCGGGTCCTCGTCGCGCGAGACCTCGAGTACCGCGTCGAAGCCGCGCGGGTCCCCGAGCATTCCGACGGCCCAGACGGCGTAAAGACGCGTTTCCGGGTCGGGATCCTTCACCGCACCCAGAATCGCGGGGACCGCGGAGCGGTCGCCGAGCTTCCCCAGGACGAGCACGAGGTAGCGTCGGACACGAACGTCCTCATCGCGCTCGGGCGAAAGCGTCTGGAAGAGCCGAAGGCTTTCGGCGGCGATGGCATCGCGCTCGGGGCCCGGCTTGATGCTCCCGATCCGTCGCGACAGCTCGAACGCGGCCTGCCAGCGTCGCCCGGCGCTCCCGCCCCGGACTTCCGCAAGATAGTCGCGGAGCGAACGGCGCTCGAAGGTCATGAGCGAGAAGACGAGGAAGATGCCGACGGCGGTTCCGACGACCAGCAGCGGCAGGACGAAGAACCGGACGACGAGGCGCGTCGCCGGGGACCGCGGGGAGACCTCTTCGTCTTCGGGCAGCCCTCCCTCGGAGCCCGGACGGTCGGTCACAGGACCGACAGGTAGCGCTTCGCCTGCGTGATCGGATTCGGGACGAAGATCGCGTCCTTGTCGCAGACGGTCTCGCAGAGGCGGCAGGAGACGCAGGGTCCCGCGTCCACCTCGGCGATCTTGTGGAACGTCTCCTTGAGCGGGTCGTCGATCAGGTAGATGCAGTCGAACGGGCAGATGTCGATGCAGAACTCACAGCCGGTGCACAGGTCGCGGTCGACGATCGCTTTCGGGATGTCGCGCGGCTTGACCTTCTCGATGAGCTCGCCTTTCTGGTCCTGGATGCACGAAACCGGGCAGTACCGGGCGCAGACCGAGCAGTCGATGCAGCGGTCGGCGTGGATGACGTACTTCTCGTTCTTGTCCCCCGTGATCGTGTGCGTGGGACACTTGATCTCGCAGACCCCGCAGCCGATGCAGGTGTCGGTGATGAAATGCGGCATCTTCCAGTAAAAGCTTTAAATAGACGGAGTTATTCTTGCCCCGCTCCCTTGTGAAAAGTATCACGAGCGGAACTTTTCCGGACCGGGCGCGTTTCGAGAGGAGGGAGAGAAGTCCATGAAGGAGATTCGAGCGGTCGTTCTGGGCCTCGTCGTGCTCATTCTCGTGGCCGCCGCGCTCGCGTTCTGGCGCCGTCCCGCCCCCGAGTTCGCGCGCGTCAAGGGCTTCAAGGTCGAGGTCAAGGAGAGGGAGGGAGACTCCACCCACCGAGTCACGTTTTCCGTCCCTTCGAGCCTGGTCGCGCGGGTCGCGAAGTTGTCCCCGATCCGGCGCTTCGGCGGCGACATCAAGCGGGACTGGGAGGGCGACGTCACCCCGCGCGAGATCCTCGACGCGGCCGCGGCGAGCGCGCCGGGAAAGCCGGGGGTCATCAAGCGCGGCAACGACACGATCGAGGTCCTCGCCGACGGCACCGCGCTCGCGATCGACATCAAGGACGACTGGGGCAAGAGCGTTCACCTCCGGGTGCCACGCGCGGTCGTCGAGAGCTTCTCCGGCGACCGGGAGATCACGCCGAAAGAAATCCTCGAGCGAATCGACGAGCTCGGGCCGGGGGACGTGGTCGTCGTACGGGACGGGGACAAGGAGGTCACGATCACCGCCGAGCCCCGATAAGACGGAAAACGCCACCAAGGCAACCCCCTCACCCCCGGCCCCCTCTCCCGGAGGGAGAAGGGGAAACCGTTCCGTGTTCCGTTTCCCGTTTCCCGAAAGGAATCCCGCTTCTCTGAGGTAA
>DASUAD010000314.1:0-2190 GCA_035763965.1 Thermoanaerobaculia bacterium
CAACGAGTACATGCGGCTCGCGGATCACGTGCATGACGCCGAGCAGGGCCAGCGTGGCGAACCAGAGAAGGGTGACGGGTCCGAACACCGCGCCCACGCGGCCGGTGCCTCGCTTCTGGAAGAGGAAGAGCCCGAAGAGGATCACGATCGTGACCGGAAGAACGATCCTGTGGAAGACGGGCGCGACGAGAGACAGGCCTTCCACCGCCGAAAGAACCGAGATCGCTGGAGTGATCACCCCGTCCCCGTAGAGGAGCGCAGCGCCGAAGATGCCGATCACTCCGATCAACCACCGCGACGGCTTCGCGCCCTCGGCTCCCGGCCGCACGAGAGACATGAGAGCCAGGATTCCTCCCTCTCCCCGATTGTCTGCGCGCAGAACGAAGATGAGGTACTTGACGGAAATGACGACGACGAGCGCCCAGAAGATCAGCGAGAGGACCCCGAGCACGTTGGCGGAAGTCGGCGCAATCGGATGCGTGCCCGCGAAACACTCCCGCATCGCATAGAGCGGGCTCGTTCCGATGTCGCCGTAAACGACGCCGAGCGCGCCGAGCGCCATGAGAGCCAGATATCGGCCGCGCGGCGGTGCGGCGGGTGTAGGAGTGGAATGCGCGACGGCCGGTGCGGCCACCGCGACAATCTAACTCAGGAGCGCGACCGCCTTTTCCCGGCCCCGCTCGCGGGCGAGGTCGGCGGGCGTCTTGCCGGCGTCGTTCTTGGCAGCCGGGTCTGCTCCGTGGTCGAGCAGCAGTCGGATCATCTCCTCGCCGCCCTCCGCGGCCGCGCCGTGGAGAGCGGTGAAGCCGACGTCCTGCCGGGCGTGGACGTCCGCACCGCGGGCGAGAAGCTCGCGGACGATCTCGACGTTCCCGCCGGCGACCGCCGAGTGCAGCGGCGCGACTCGGGTCGAGTTCTGCGCGGCGAAGTTCGGGTCCGCGCCGGTGGCGAGCAGGAGCTTCGCCGCCTCGGGGTGCCCGAAGAACGACGCGAGGCCGAGCGGCGTGAAACCGTCGGACGCGACGGCGTTGGCCAGTGCGGGATCGGCTGCCAGGAGGTCGCGGAGTCGCGCGGTCTCGCCGAGTGCACTCGCGTCGAAGACGTCGAGCCGGGCGCCCCGGGCTACGAACAGCTGCGCAATCTCAGGGTGGCGGTGGTAGAGGGCAATTCGCACCCCGGAAACCCCGGAGCGCGTCGACTGGAGGAGGGTCACGTCCCCGCCGAGGAGATCGGACACCTCGTCCGCGTTTCCTTTCCGTATCGCCTCGAAGAGCCGCTCCGCTTCGTTCACGCGGCCCGTATCATAGGCGCCGTGCGGGCGAGGCGCTCCGACTTCGGGCTCACTGCCTCGGAGGCCGCGAGGCTGCGCAGCCTTTCGCCGCCCTGGCGCATCCAGAAGTTTCTCGATGAACTCGATTACGACGTCGCCGGGGAAGGCTGCCGCTCGCCGCGGCGCGTTCTGCGCGAGCGCAAGGTTCAGTGCATGGACGGGACGATCTTCGCGGCGGCGGCACTGCGCGTGCAGGGCGAGCCGCCGCTCGTCGTCGACCTCGAGGCGATCTTCGACGACGACCACGTCATCGCGGTTTATCGCCGCCACGGCCTCTGGGGAGCCATCGCGCGCTCGAACTACTCGGGGCTCCGGTTCCGGGAGCCGCTCTTTCCGACGATCCGCGATCTCGTGCGCTCGTACGTCGAGGGCTACTTCAACCTGCGTCGCCAGAAAACTCTTCGCAGGTACTCGCGACCGTTCGACCTTTCGCGGTTCGACCGCATCGGATGGATGACCACGGAGGAAGACCTGTGGGAGATCCCGAACCACCTCGTCGGAATCCCGCACTACCCCCTCCTGACTCCGGCTCAGGAGCGTTCTCTCGCCCCCGTCTCGCGGGTGGTGTTCGGAGCAGGCCTGGTCGGCAGGCACGACCCGAAGAAAGGCGTTCGCCGCAGAGGGTAATGTAGGCGGATCTTTCGAGACGGATGACAACCAAGCGCTCGGCCGCGATCCTGACGTGGAGCGTCGGCGTTTCATCGATCGGCGCGGTCACCCTCGTCGGGAAGCTCGCGGCGGTCAATGCGACGACGATGGGCTTCGTCTTCCTCGTCGCCGTTCTCCTGCTGTCCATGTGGGGAGGACTCGCCCTGGGTCTCGCGATGTCGATCCTGGCAACCGCCTGCTTCAACTTTTTC
>DASUAD010000315.1:0-2908 GCA_035763965.1 Thermoanaerobaculia bacterium
ACCCGACCAGCCCGTCTTCCAGGCTCCAGTTGGTTTGTGGGACTGTCGGCCGCGGGCGCTCTCTTCGCGAGCGGCGGCCGAGAGATTTCAAACGAGAGCTTGCGCCGTCGACTACCCGACCAACCCGTCTTCCAGGCTCCAGTTGGTGTGCGGGACTTTGTTCTCGATGATCCACGCCTTCAAGAGGCGCGAGTACGTCGTGGGCTGCCAGTCGATCGACTCGAAGAACGGCTTGAGAGCGAAATGGAGCTTGCGCAGGTTGTAGAACGGAACGCCCGTGAAGTAGTGGTGCTCGAGGTGGTACGCGGAGTAGAGGTACCAGAAGTCCCACCATCGTGACGGCCGGATGACGCTGCCCCATTTCGCGGGATCCTCCGGCACGATCGCGTAGTGCTGCCCGAGGCGATTCAGCGCGAACGCGATCGGGAACACGAGGAAGTAGGGAACGAGATAGACCCTCGCGAGCACGCCCCACCCGCCGGCCAGGAAGATTCCCGCCATGACGGCGACGTGGAATGCGATCGTCGCGCGCCGCTCCCACGCGATGCGGCGCTGGAGGTGCGGCGGATAGCTCGCCGTCTCCAGACGCGCTGCCCGGAAGTAGATCGGGAAGAGCGCCGGCGTGAAGTAGAGGAGCTTGTACCAGGCCTTGTTGATCTTCGGAGAGAGATAGTGCCGCTTGGGATCGGCGATCGAGTCTCCGAGCTCGTTGTGGTGCGTCAGGTGCCACCGCGTGAACTGGAGCGCCGAGATGCCGGAGGGAATCGCGTACAGGATCGCGAGGGCGCGCTCGGCAGCGGGGCGCGGGCCGTTGAAGACGGCGCGGTGTACGACCTCGTGCAGGAGGACGGTGAAGTTGAAGACCGTCCACCCGGCGACGATCGCCGCCGGAATCCAGACCCAGGGCTGCGGAAACAGCCAGGAGACTGCGGACGCCGCGGCGAGGATTGCGAACTGACGCGCGGCGATCGCAAAGTGTCGCGCGGGGCTCTTCTTGTGGAGCTCCTTGAGGACGTCGTGCGGGATCTCTTTCGCGAGCCGGTGGCGCAGCTCGCGCGAAGCCTTGACCCAGAAGTGATCTCCGCCGGCCGGCGGATATTCCTCGGGACGCGTCGGGCTGATCGGATTCGCGCTCATCGGTGGTTCAGAGGCACAACCTCGAAAACGGCCCCTCTATTCTGGGCCGGAAGACGGAAAACGGGAAACGGGACAAGGACGGGGGGCGGCCGACCGGGCAACTCGTTTCCCCTTTTACGTTTCCCGTTTCCCGGCTCAGAGCCCGAGGAAGATACGCGCGATCGCGAAGTAGATGAAGAGGCCCGTCGCGTCGACCAGCGTCGCAATGAGCGGAGCGGACATCACCGTCGGGTCGATCTTGAACAACGTCGCGAGCATCGGGATCGACGCGCCGACGGCGTTCGCCCAGGTGCAGATCGCGAGAATGCTCACGCCGACGGTCCAGGCGAGCGGCATCGTCGAGCCCCAGAGCAGCGCCCGTCCGAACCCGACGACGCCGAGGAGGAGGCCCAGCACCAGGCCACTCCCGGCTTCCCGCACGAAGACGCGGGCGAAGTCGCGCAGCTTGATCTCGCCGACCGCGAGGCCGCGCACGATCGTGGTCACCGTCTGCGACCCGGAGTTGCCGCCGGTTCCGATGAGAAGCGGGATGAAGAACGAGAGCGCCACGACCTTCGCGAGCTCGTCCTCGAAGTGGCGGAGCACGGTGCCCGTCAGAGTCTCCGTCACGAACAGCAGCAACAGCCAGTTGAAGCGCAGTCGGACGTTTCGGATGGGGCTCCGCGCGAAATAACCCTCGGGCTCCTCCTCCGCCGTCACGCCGCCCATGTGCAGAACGTCTTCCGTCTGCACTTCGCTCAGGACGTCGATGACGTCGTCCACGGTCACGATTCCGACCGGGTGGTTTTCGGCATCGACGACGGGAATGGCGAAGACGTCGTACTTCGAGACCGCTTTCGCGACCTCTTCCTGCGGGGTATCGGTTCGGACGCTCACGACGCGCCGCTCGAGGAGCTCTCCGATTTTTCGATCCGGGGGCTGCGGGAGGAGCTTGCGCAGCGCGACCGCTCCCACCAGGTGGTTCTCCCCGTCGACCGCGTAAATCGTCTGGATCGTCTCGACCTCCGGGTCGATCTTCTTCAGGTGCTCGAGCGCCTCGCCGACGGTCCATTCCGGGCGCACCTTCGCGAATTTCTCGTTCATGAGGCGGCCGGCCGTCCCCGGCTCGTAGCGCAGCAGCCGCTTCGCCTCGGCGGCATCACGCGGCGACATCTTCCCGAGGAGGCTCTCGCGCCGCCTCTGGGAAACGTGCTCGAGCAGGAAGACGACTTCGTCGCCGGGCACGCGGTCGAGCTGGGGGCCCAGCTTCTCGAGCGAGGCCTGGTGGAGAACGAGCCGCAGCGTCTCCCCCTTGAGCTCCGAAAGAACCGCGGCGCCTTGCTCGGGCGGCAGGGCCTCGAAGAGAACGAGCCGGTCCTCGCGGGGGAGGTCGTCGAGCAACTCGGCGAGGTCCGCCGGATGGAGCTCCGCCACGGCGGCTGCCAGGGCCTCCGGCTTCTCGCGGATGAGCTCCTCGATATCGGGCGCGATCAGTTTCGCGAGGGACATTGCGCGTATTGTGCTTTATGCGGTGCGGTTTCCGTTTCAATTTGCGGCAAAGAAAAAGCCCCGCCACGGCGGGGCCTGGAATCCTCGAAACGACGAGTTACTTGCTCGGGGCGAGCTCCATCGACGCGACCTCGATCGTCTTCTTCGCGGCGTCCGCCTTCCCCTTCACGACGACTTCCTTGCCGGCCATCTTCGCGGCCTCTTCCTGGTTGGACAGGACCCACACCTGCTTGTCGGCCGGCGTGTAGAGGGCGTACTTCGCGCCGTGTTCCTTGACGCATTT
>DASUAD010000316.1:0-4783 GCA_035763965.1 Thermoanaerobaculia bacterium
TACTCGGGACGCTCCCGGATCTACCTCGTCGGCATCGACTCGCGACGTCACCCCGGATCCGGCCTGCAGGACCCGGTTCTGCTCGACGACGAGCGGCGGGGAATCAACGCCGCGGTCTCCCCGCGCGAGCTCGGCATGCGCGCCGGCCGACCCGCCGAGAACGCTCTCGCACTTCGGTCGTGCATCGCCCGCGTCCGTGGGCAGATCACGGTCAGCTACGCCTGCTGGGATCTCCTCGAGGCGCGCGAGCAGTTCCCGGCGTCGAGCTGTCTCGCGATCTTCCGGCTGGTGACCGGGAACCCGAACGCCGATTACCGGGAAATGGATCGCCGGCTCCCGGCAGCGGCGGGCTTTCTGACCGAAACGTCCCGGGCACTCGACGAGACCGAGTGGTGGCTTTCGCGCGTGCAGGTTCCGCCGCTCGCGGGCGGTGGAGGAGCGCGCGCGGTTCGGGCCGCGTACTCCTGGCTCGAAAACGGGTTCTCCGCCGAACGCGCGAGAGAGAGCGACGCGTTCACCGTGTGGGACGGCTGGATCCGGGATGCGGAGGGCCTCGATCCGCGACGCTCCGACGATCCCACTTCGTGTTCCCGGATTCAGGAGCTGGCACGGTGTCCGTATTCGTACTTCTTGAAGCGCGTGCTCCGGTTGAAGCCGCCCGAAGACGTCCGGTCCGATCCCACGGTCTGGTTGACCCCCATGGAGCGCGGGCTCCTGCTTCACGAGGTCTTTCGGCGGTTCTATGCGGACCCCGCCGGCGCCGTCGACCGCCCGCAGTTCGACCGGGACTGGAATCGGATCGAAAGCATCGCCCGCGACGAGATCGAGAAGTGGAAGCAGAAGGTGCCGCCACGCAGCGACGCGTCCTTCGCGGCGCTCGCCGATGACGTCTTCGCCTCGTGCCGCATCTTCCTGCTGGGAGAAGAGACTCACTGCCGCGACGTCGCGCCCCGCTGGTTCGAGGTCGGCTTCGGACCATCGCGCGAGGCGACCGAGCCGCCGGGGGACTCGCAGGCCGTCCGGATTCCGCTGGGACGTGGAGAGGGCTTCTGGCTCTCGGGGCGGATCGATCGCGTCGACGAGGAGACGCCCGATTCGTACCAGGTCTGGGACTACAAGACCGGCAGCTCCTGGGACACGGCGGACCCGGATCGCGGGCGCGGCGGCCGGCGCATCCAGGACGCTCTCTATGCGCAGGCCCTGGAGATCCTGATCGCGCGTGCGGGGCGGCGCGGCCGCGTCGTCAAGTCCGGGTACTTCTACACGGGTCGGCGAGGCGAGGGGGAACGGTTCGCCGCGCCGCTCGACGCCGCTGCGACCCGGGAGACCCTGAACGCGCTCTTCGACCTCCTCCGCGCCGGAGCCTTCCCCCACACTCCCACCGCGGAAGACTGCACGATCTGCGAGCTCGGAAAGGTCTGCGGTGGCGCAGAGCTCGCCGGAGCTCGCGCGAGAATCAAGCTCGAGAACGTCGCGGGCAACCCGGTGCTCGAGCCCTATCGGAAGTTGAACCCGTGAACGGACGAGCCCGCTTCCGCCCCGACCTGGCCGACCGGGAGGCGATTCGCCGCGATCTCGACACGAACCTCCTGGTCGAGGCCGCTGCGGGTACCGGGAAGACGACCAGCCTCGTGGACCGGATGCTGGCGCTCGTCCGGGACGGCAACGTTCCGCCCGAACGTCTGTGTGCCGTCACGTTCACCGTCAAAGCCGCCGCACAGTTGAAGCAGAAGTTTCAGCGGGCGCTCGAGGAGAGTCTCGAGGCGGAGAGAGACGCCGTAAGGCGGGGTCGCCTCGCGGAAGCCCTCGGAGGGATCGATCGCGGTTTCATCGGGACCATCCACTCGTTCTGCGCGAGGCTCCTCCGGGAACGACCGGTCGAGGCCGGCGTGGATCCCGAGTTCGTGGAGCTCGACGAGACGGAGGATCTGCTGCTGCGGGCGGAAGCCTGGGAGCGTTACAAGCAGACGCTGTTCCTCGAATCGAACCCGCTCCTCGGGCAGCTCGCCGGGTACGGCATCGCAATCGACCTTCTCCGAGACGCCTATCACTGTCTCGCGTCGAACCCCGACGTCGTGCCCGCGGCTGCGGACCCCGTCGCGGAACCTTCTTTCGAGCGCGAGAAGGAGCAGGTGCTCGAGTTTCTCGCCCGAGCGGCGAAGCAGATTCCCCCGCGCGATCCAGCGGCGCGATCCGACTCACTCCAGAAGAAGCTGCGAAGCGCCCGGCGCCTCGTGGCCAACAGCAAACTCGACCGGCCGGCAGAGCTCGTGACTCTCTTCGAGCGGCTGCAGGGGCAGGGGAAGGTCGTGCAGAAGCTCTGGCCCAACGCGGCCGTCGCGGTCCGGCTCCGCGACGAGTACGACGCACTCGTCAAGGACGTGGTGTCGCCTGCCCTCAGCCGCTGGCGTGAGTTTCTCTACCCCGTGGCCGTCGAGGCGGTGAAACCGGCGGTGGAGGTCTTCCGGCGCATGCGGCGCGATCGCGGGGCGCTCGACTTCGGCGACCTCCTTCTCTGCGCCCGCAATCTTCTCCGAGACCATCCCGAGGCCCGGCGTGACTTCCAGCGTCGCTTCACGCCCATCCTGGTCGACGAGTTCCAGGACACGGACCCGATCCAGGCCGAGGTCCTTCTCTATCTCACGGGAAGGCAGCTCGACGAAAAGGACTGGCGCGTCCTCGAGCCCATCCCCGGCTCCCTTTTCGTCGTCGGCGATCCGAAGCAATCGATCTACCGCTTCCGGCGCGCGGACATCGAAACGTACGAGTCGGTGAAGGAGAGGATCCGCGCCTCCGGCGGCCGCGTGCTCCGCCTCACGACGAACTTCCGGTCCTGCCCGGAAATCTGCGACTGGGTCAACGGCGTCTTCTCGAAGGTTTTCCCGTCCGTCGCATCGCACGAGCAGGCTGCGGATGCCCGTCTCGTCCCCGACCGGGCCACGGCCGGGGGCTTCGCCGGCGCCGTGCGCCTCGACGTTCCGGCGGTCGGACGGGGAGGCGACGTCGCGCGGGCGGACGCCGTGCGGATCGCTTCGTGGATTCGAGGCGCTCTCGACGCCAAGGTCGAGATCGCGAGCAAGGGAAGCCGCGCTGCCCAGCCGGGCGACTTCCTGATCCTGTTCCGCTACAAGAAGCGGATGGACGTCTACGCGAGGGAGCTCGAGCTGCGCGGAGTCCCCTACGAGATCGCGGGCGGCGGCGCGTTCAGCGAGTCGGAAGATCTACGGAATCTGCTGCCCATCCTCGAGAGCATCGTGGATCCGGATGATCCCGTTTCGCTCGTGGCCTCTCTCCGGGGTCCCTTCTTCGGAGTCGACGACGACGCGCTCTACCGTTATCACCGCGCCGGCGGAAAGTTCCACCTGTTCGCGCCGACCCAGCCGGCAGCCGATCCCCGGATCTCGGGAGCGTTCCTGGCCATCCGCGACGCATACGACCTCGCGAAGCATCTTCCTCCGGCGGCCGCTCTGGCCCGCATCACCGGGAACCTCGGAGCGATCGCCGACGCCGGAGCGCGCGAGCTCGGCGCTACGCGCGCGGGAAACCTCCTCAAAGCGGTCTCGATCGCGCGCGATCTCTCCGCGAACGGAGAGTCCTTCGCCGCGATCGTCCGCCACCTGAGGCAGCTGACCGAATCGAGCGAGACCGAGGAAATGAGCGTCCGGCCGGGAGTGAGCGAGGCAGTGCGACTTCTGACGCTCCACCGGGCGAAGGGGTTGGAGGCGCCGATCGTCTTTCTCGCGGATCCGAGCGGCGAGTGGGATGCACCGATCTCCTGGTGCGTCGGAAGGGAGGCCGATCCACCCCGAGCCTGGCTCCGGATCCTGCGGCCGGAGCGCAACGGCTGGAAAGCGTCCGACGGAGAGATCGCGAGGCCGATCGATTGGAGCGGCCGCGAGAAGACCGAACGGCTCTTCCAGGAAGCGGAGAAGGATCGGCTGCTGTACGTGGCCGCGACCCGCGCGGCGGACCTTCTGGTCGTGAGCTCCCGACCCAACGACTCGAAGAATCCCTGGGCAAAGCTCGCGGCCGAGATCTCGCGTTCCCTTCCGGATCTCCCGCCGCGTCCCGCCGCGGCGTCCGTCGTTCCGACCGAGGACCTTCCCGGCGCGCTCGAGGAATTCCGCCGGAAACGCGAATCACGGCGCGACGTCGCGACGAGGGCGAGCTATCGCATCGAGCCGGTGACGAAGCTCGTGCACGCCGGCGCCGACGTGCTTCCGTTCCGCGCGCGCACGGGCCGCGGGATGTCGTGGGGGCGCGTCATCCACCGGCTCCTGGAGTCGGCGATGAAGGATCCCTCGATCGACCTGCGTCAGTACGCCCGGAACCTGCTCGCGGAAGAGGAGCGATCGTCGGAAGAGTGCGACGATGCCGTCGCTCTCGCCGAGGCGGTCATTTGATCCCCCCTCTGGCAGCGCGCCCGTGCGGCGAAACGGCGAATGACCGAGGTGCCGTTCGCTCTCGCCGCGTCGCGGGACGAGCTCGGCCTGTCAGAAGGGCCGGAGGAAATGGTCCTCCAGGGCGCGATCGACCTCGCGTTCGAAGAGGACGCCGGCTGGTTCATCGTCGACTACAAGTCCGACACGATCTCGGGCAACCTCGAAGAGCTCGTCGCCTTCTACTCGCCGCAGATCGAGCTCTATCGCAGTTACTGGGAGAAGCTCACGGGGAGGCCGACGAAGGCCGGCCTTTACTTCGTTTCGACGGGACAGGAGGTCTGGCCACCCGTGCCCTAGTCTGTCCAGTTCGGACTGAGTGTTGACAGTTGGCTGCTCGATTC
>DASUAD010000317.1:0-10919 GCA_035763965.1 Thermoanaerobaculia bacterium
GGTCAGGAGGAGCACTTCGTTCTCGGGCGAGTCGAAGGCGATGTCGGACCGGCCGACGTCGTTCACGACGACGAGATCCGCGCCCTTCGATTCCATCTTGAGGCGGCCCCTCGTCTCGAGGTCATCCGTCTCGGCGGCGAACGCGACGACGATCTGCCTGCGTTTCATCGCGGCGAGCTCCCGGAGAATGTCCCGCCCCGGCGCGAGCCGCATGGTGCGCTCCCCCCCTTCCCGATGGAGACGTTCCGGGCTCTCCTCCGGGATGAAGTCCGCCACTGCCGCCGCCATCGCGAGGACGTCGCAGTCGGGGAACTCCGCCCGCAGAACGTTTTCGAGCTCCGCGGCCGTCTCGAACGAGACGAAGCGGATCCCCTCCGGTCGGACGAGTCCGGTCGGTCCCGAGAGGAGCGTCACCCGGGCGCCGCGGTCGCGGGCGGCTTCCGCCATCGCGTAGCCCATCCGTCCGCTCGACCGGTTCGAGATGAAGCGGATCGGATCGAGCCGTTCGCGAGTCGGCCCTGCCGTGACGAGCACCCGCACGTCTTCGAGGTCCCGGCGGCCGCCGACGGCGAGCGCGATCGCGTCTTTCGCGATTTCCTCGGGTTCCGCCATGCGTCCCGCACCCTCTTCACCCGAGGCGAGGAAACCGCTGCCGGGACCGACGAACCGCGCGCCCCGCGCTCCGAGGAGCTCGAGGTTGCGCCGGGTCGCGGGGTGCTCCCACATCCGGGTCTCCATCGCCGGCGCGATCAGGACGGGGCCGCGGTGAACGAGGAAGTAGGTCGTGAGGAAGTCGTCGGCGAGCCCGTTCGCGAAGCGCGCGATCGTGTGCGCGGTGGCGGGCGCGACCACGAGAACGTCCGTCCACCCGGCGAGCTCGACATGGTCGACCGCCGGCGCGTTTCCGCTCCCGAACACCTCGACGTAGACCTCGTGCTTCGAGAGGACCGCGAAAGTGAGCGGCGAGACGAACTCGCGCGCCGCGCGGGTCATCGCCACGCGGACTTCAGCACCCCGGTCGACGAGACGCCGAACGAGCTCCGCCGATTTGTACGCGGCAATTCCGCCCGAGACGCCGAGCAGGACGTGCGGACGACGGTTCATCGCGCCATCGAGCCCGGGTGGCTCCGCCTCAGTCGAGCGAGGAAACCGGCTCTTCTTCCTCGATTTCCTGCTCGCCGGCAGCCTCTTCGGAAGCCGGTTCGAGGACGCCACCTTCCTCGCCGTAGTCCCAGCGGACCTGGTTATCCCGGAACTCTTCGGCGGCGAGTCGGGTCGGCTTCAACGGCCGGTCGCTCGCCACTTTCGGGCGTGCGCCGCGCATGAGCTGCTCGGCGCGCCGGGCGATCAACAGGACGAGTCGGAACTTGCTGTCCACCCCATCGGGAATGGTCTGAATCATCGTTCGAAACCTCTTTCAGCGGAATTCGCGGAAGACGCGCTCCAGGCGCGCCCTCTGCCGGGCGTAGGTGACACGTGCAGCCCGAACCAGGGATTGTAACTCATTCGTGGCCCGATCGACGTCATCGTTGACGATAACGTACTGAAACTGCCGGGCTTGGCGGATCTCGGTGCTCGCGGTCCGAAGCCTCCGGCGGATCTCCTCCTCTTCGTCCTCCCCCCCGCCGAGCCCCCGCGCCCGGAGCCGCCGCTCGAGCTCCTTGGGATCCGGAGGGACGATGAAGATCGAAACGGCCCTCGGGTATGCCTTCCGGATGTCCCGGGCGCCCTGGACGTCGATGTCGAGAACGACGTCCTCCCCCCGCGCGAGATAGGGCAGGACTTCCGAGCGCGAGGTGCCGTAACGCCGGCCGTGGACCCGGTTGTGTTCGAGGAACGCCCTCCTCCGCACCATCCTCCGGAATTCCCCGTCGGAGACGAAGTGGTACTCCCGACCGTCCCTTTCGCCCGCCCGTTTCGGGCGTGTCGTGTGGGAGATCGAGAAGTGCAGCGGGTCGCCGGGAGGGTTGGCGATCAGGTTGCGGATGAGCGTCGTCTTCCCGCCCCCGGACGGCGAGGAGACGATGAAGAGATTCCCGCGGGGCCGCCCCGTCATTCGAGGTTCTGCACCTGCTCGCGGATCTTTTCGATCTCCGACTTCATTTCGAGAACCTCCCGGATCGTCTGGAGATCCCGACCTTTCGACCCCAGAGTGTTCAGCTCCCGGAGGATCTCCTGCGCGAGGAAGTCGAGCTTCTTGCCGACCGGCTCCCGCGCCGACGTGAGCAACGACGCGAACTGCGAGAGGTGACCCTCCAGGCGCTGCAGCTCCTCGGCGACGTCGGAGCGGTCCGCAGCGAGAGCGGCCTCCTGCTCGAGCCGGCCGGGATCGAGCCCGGCATCCGACATGAGGGACCGCATCCTCTCGCGCAGCGTCTCGAGCGTCCGCCGGACGATCTCGTCGCGCCGCTCGGAAAGCTGTAGGAGCCGCTTTTCGAGAAAGCCGATCCGGTCCGCGAGATCCGCCGCGACGAGAGCGCCCTCCGCTTCACGCATGGCGACGAGCGAACGGACCGCCTGTTCGGCAATTCCTTCGAGAGCGGCGACGTCGCCCTCCTCGAAGCCGTCCACCGCGCTCTCGACCGAGAAGATCTGAGGGATCGTGAGGAGATCGCGGGCCTCCAGGCGGCCGCTGACCGGATAGCGCTCGGAAAGAGCCGCGAAACGCGCGAGGAGTGCCTCGAGGAGGCCCTCGTCGATGGAGATGACCGTCGGAGCGGGCGTGGCTCGCCGGAGCCGCAGCGAGACCTCGACCTTCCCGCGGGCGACGTGGCGCGAGAAAATCCGGCGCAGCACGGGCTCGAGGTCGATCTCGTTCTCGCGGAGCTTGATGTTCAGGTCCAGGAAACGGTGATTGACGCTTCGGGCGACGATCTCCGCCGTCCAGTCGTCTCCGACGTTCCCCTTCGCGCGGCCGAACCCGGTCATGCTCCGGATCGTCACGGGCGCGCCGCCGCCGGAACCTCGGTCTCGACGAAGTACTGCATGTCGTGCAGCCTGCGGTAGAGCCCGTTACGAGTCAAGAGTTCCTGGTGGCTGCCCGACTCCACGAGCCTCCCGCGGTCGAGCACCAGGATCCGATCCGCACGCCGCACGGTCGAGAGCCGGTGCGCGATGACGAGCGTCGTCCGACCCTCCATCAGGTTCGAGAGCGCGCTCGCGACGAGCGCCTCCGACTCGGAGTCGAGCTGCGACGTCGCCTCGTCGAGGATCAGGATCGGCGCGTCCTTGTAGAGGGCACGCGCGATCGCGACCCGCTGCTTCTGTCCTCCGGAGAGCCTGCCGGCGTCCTCGCCGAGACGCGTCCGATATCCCTCGGGGAGGCGCTCCAGGAACTGGTCGGCGAAAGCGGCTTTCGCGGCGTCGCGAACCGACTCCTCGGGAGCGTCCGCCTTGCCGTACGCGATGTTCTCGCGCGCGGACGTGTCGAAGAGGACCGTATCCTGGGTGACGATGCCGATCTGACGGCGCAGCGACGCGAGGGTGGCGTCCTTCAGATCCACTCCGTCGAACGTGATCCTTCCCGAGGTCGGGTCGTAGAGCCGCGGCAGCAGGTTCACCAGGGTCGTCTTGCCGGCGCCGGACGGACCGACGATCGCGACCGTCTCGCCCTGGCGGATCGTCAGGTCGAGGTCGCACAGCACCATCTCGTCGTCGCCGTAACGGAAGGAAACGTTTTCGTAGCGGATCGTGCGCGAGAACGGGGGAAGCTCGATCGCGCCGGGTTTCTCGACGACGTCGCTCTCCGAATCGATGAGGTCGAAGACCCGCCGGGCCGAGGAAAGCGCGAGCTGCAGCGCCATGTTGACCTTGGTCACGTCCTTCAGGGGCTTGTAGAGCATCATGAGCGCCGCGAGGAAAGAGACGACGCCGCCTACGGTCATGGATCCTGCGCGGATCTGCGTCGCGGCGTACACGAAGATCGCGGAGAGGCCGATCCCGGCGATCACCTCCATCATCGGCGAGTTGAGCGCCTGGATGCGCACCGTGCGGCGCGTCACGCGGAAGTACCGGTCGTTCGCGCGCCCGAAGCGTTCCGCTTCGAACGGCTCCATTCCGTAGGTCTTGATGACCCGGTGTCCGCGGAGCGTCTCGGAGAGAAGCGATCCCATTTCCCCGATGCGCTCCCGCGAGGAAAACGTGGTGCGCCGGAGCCGGCGGGTCACCTCCACGATCGGAAGGAGCAGGATCGGCGCGAGCACGAGGACGAAGAGCGAGAGCCGCGCGTTCAGCGAGACCACGTAGACGAGGACGAGCACGATCGTGACGGCGCCCTGGACGAAGTCCGCCAGGCGGGTCCCGAACGCCGACTGGACGAGCTCGACGTCCGACAGGAGCCGGGCGAGAAGGTCGCCGGTCGTCGATCGGGAGTAGAAGCTCGCCGACTGCCCGAGGAGTTTCCCGTAGGCGTCGCGGCGCAGGTCCCGAACCATCGAAAGCCCGATGCCGTTGAAGGCGAACTCGGAGAAGTACGAGAAGACGTTCTTCGAGACGAGCGCGGCGAGGAGAAGGAGCGGGACTGCCAGCCGCACGGGGATCCCGACCGATTCGGCGGCCCGGCGGCCCGCGGCGTAGATCGAGTCGAGCCAGCGAACGAAGCCCGCCGTCTTCCCCGGGGCGCCGCCGATCCCGGGCAGCGCGGCAGCCGTGCCGGATCCGAGGACGTCGTCGATGATCTTGGTCAGCAGGAAGAGGAGCAGCACCGTCGAGAGCGAAACGATCCCCATGGCGAGCAGTGCCGCGGCGGCGCGGCCGCGGTAGGGCCGGAAGTACGCGAGCAACCGGCGCAGGGGGGTCGTCATCGGGCGGATCTCCGACGCGCCGGCGGCTCCAGCGCCTCGAGAATCGCGTCGGCAGCCCGCTCGCTTCCCCCCGGTGGACCGAGCTCGCGCGAGACCCGAGCGAGCCGTATGCGCATCCGGGCGGCTGCCTCGGGGTCGCCGAGAAGCGCCGCGGCTTCCCTCTCGAGGCGGGCGGGATGGGCCTGCTCCTGGAGGAGCTCCGGGACGACCTCCTCCCCCGCCACGATGTTCACGAGCGAGATCCACGGCAGCTTCACGACCCGCTTGCCGATCGCGTAGCTCGCCGCCGACATTTTGTAGACCACGATCATCGGCGTTCCGCACAACGCCGCCTCGAGGGTGGCCGTCCCCGAAGCCACGAACGCCAGGTCGGAAGACGCCAGGGCCGCGTGCCTTCCGCTCGAGACGATCGAGAAGCCTCGATCGCCGGCGCCGGGGAACCAGCTTTCCGGAACACCCGGCGCCCGCACCACCACGACCTCGAGATCGAAGCGCCGCGAAAGCGCGTCCGCGGCGTCGCGCATCGGCTGCCAGTGGCGGCGGACCTCCGCAACCCGGCTGCCCGGGAGGAGCGCGAGCCGGTGCTTCTTCCTGCGGGGAAGCGGCGGCTGCTCTTCGAGTCCTTCCCGAACGTCGTCGACGAGGGGATGTCCGGCGCAGACGGCGTCGGCCCCGAGGCGGCCGTAGATCTCGGCCTCGAAGGGGAAGAGCGTGACGATGCGCCGAGCGAGCTTTGCGATCGTCCGCGCTCGGCCCGGCCGCCACGCCCAGACCTGGGGGCTGACGTAGTAGACGATCGGCACGGCATTACGGCGGAGTCCCCGCGCCAAGATTCCGTTGAAGTCCGGGAAATCGATGAGGACGGCGGCGTCCGGGGTCCGGGATCTGGCCGCCTTTCGCATCGCAGCGAGCGCACGGGAGAGAGCGGGAAGCTTTTCGAACACCTCGAAGAGTCCGACGACGGCGAGCGTCTCGGATCGCACGACCGGCTCCAGCCCCGCCTTCACGAGGCGCCCGCCGCCCATTCCGAACGCCGTGAGGTCGGGACGGCGCCGTTTGAGCGCTTCGAGCAAGCGTGCCCCGTGGAGGTCTCCGGAGGCCTCGCCCGCGGAAATGAGAAGGTTCAAGGCAGTCAAATTAGAGCACGCGCGCGGCGCGCCCCCGGGCTCTCACGGGCTCCGACGTTTCCCGTTTCCCGTTTTCCGGGTCACCGTGGGAACGGATACATCAGCCACGCGACCGCCAGTCCTCCGAGGACGAGCGCCGCAAGCAGGATCCCGAAGAGGCGCAGGCGCTCGCGGGCCGCATCGCGCCACAGAAGCGCGAAGAACGCGGAGACGAGGAGGGCGAACGCCGACATGATGACGAAGTGGTCGGTCGGAAGGAGCGCGGCGATCACTTCGTCCCTCCGGCGATGTCCCACGCGTCGAGCATGAGAAGGAGGTTCATCAGCCCCGCCGTGAGCAGGTAAGCGCAGCCGTATTCGTACGTCGGTGAAAGGATCGTCCCGCCGGGGTTGTCGACGAGAAACCGTGCCGCGATGTTCAGGAGGCCGGCGCCGGAAACGGCGAACGTCGCCAGGATGGTCAGGGGCTGGGACCGGTCGATCGTGTACAGGCGTCCCTCGAATGACAGACCCAGCAGGAACATCACGGTGACGATCACGGCGAAGGCGATGCCCGTCCGGCGTCGGCCCATGGAGAAATGAGCAAGACCCGGAAAGATCCACGCGAGCAGAGCGGCGACCGCGGGATGGATGCGGCGCTCGACGGTCTCGGCGTTCAACGGTCCGCCCCGCCGAACAACGGCGCCAGGCGACGGCGGGTGACCGGGAGCTCCTCCGGAAGGACGCGGACCTCCCCCACGACCGTCATGAAGTTCGTGTCCCCTTTCCACCGCGGTACGAGATGCACGTGGTAGTGATCCGAGACCCCTGCCCCGGCGGCCGACCCGAGGTTCACACCGATGTTCAATCCGTCCGTGTGATACGTCTCGGCGAGGAGCCGTTCGCCCTGCGCCACCGTCTTCACGAGCTCGCGCAGGGTCTCGTCGTCCGAATCGGAAAGCCGGCCGACGTGGTCGTAGGGCGCGACCATCACGTGTCCGTTCGTGTAGGGATACCGGTTCAGCAGGACGAATACCCGCCGACCCCGGTAGACGACCAGAGAGTCGTCGCCGTCCTGCGAGGCCGCGGCCTCGCAGAAGATGCAGCCGTCCGGTTTCTCCGCCACGAGGTATTCGTAACGCCAGGGAGCGAAAAGGACTTCCGGCATGGATCCATCCGCTCCGGCGTCAGCGGTTGATGAGCTCCTTCAGTTCTTTCCCGGGCTTGAAGTAAGGGATCTTCTTCGCGGGCACGGAGACCTTCACCCCGGTCTTGGGGTTGCGCCCGATACGCGCGCCGCGCTCCCGGAGGCGGAACGAGCCGAACCCTCGAAGCTCGATCTTCTGACCTTGCTTCAGGGAGCGGATGATCGCCTCGAAGATCGTGTCGACGATCGATTCGGCCTGCTTCTTCGTGACGTCCGTCGCGACCGCCACGCGCTCGATCAGTTCGGCCTTCGTCATCGCGACTCCTCCAAACCCGCCGGGTCGAGGGGATTACGCTTTGGGCTCTTCCGCTTTTTTCCGGGTGCGACGCTTCTTCGGGGCAGCCTCGGCCTCACCGCTTTCGCCGGATTCGGCGGGCGCGGGTTCCACGGCCGGCTCGGGCTCGGCCTGCGGGGACGGAGCGGCGGCGGCGACCGGCTCGGCGGCGCCGAGCGGCTGTCCGGCCTCGTCGAGCCCGGAGAGGCCGATCTTCATCTCGGCTTCGTCGATGCGCAGGATCCGCACGCGGATCGGGTCACCTTCGTGGTAGTACTCCTGGGGCTTCGCGCCCCGCGGCAGCGGGGTCTCCGAAACGTGCATCAGTCCCTCGACGAGGTCTTCGATCTGGACGAAGACACCGAAGTCGGCGATTCGCGTCACGATCCCGTCCACCACGGAGCCGGGCTGGTGCTTTTCCCGGAAGGTCTGGAAGTCGTTCGGCTGGAATTCCTTGATCGAGAGCGAGATCCGCCGGTTCTCCTCGTCGATCGATGTGATGATCGCTTCGACCTCGTCGCCTTTCTTCAGGACCTCGGAGGGGTGCTTGATCCGCTTCGTCCAGGACATGTCGGATACGTGGACGAGGCCGTCCACGCCCTCCTCGATCTCCACGAACGCTCCGAAGTCCGTGAGGTTGCGGACTTTTCCGGTCACCCGGCTGCCGATGGCGTACTTCTGAAGAACCGACTCCCAGGGATCGGGAAGGGTGTCTTTCAAAGAAAGCGAGATCCGCCGGGCGTCGGGATTCACGTCGGACACGACGGCCTCGACCTGATCCCCCGGAGAGACGAGCTTGGAAGGGTTCTTGACCTTCTTCGACCAGGACATCTCGGAAACGTGCACGAGCCCCTCGACGCCCTCCTCGAGCTCCACGAACGCCCCGTAGTCGGTCACGTTGGTGACCCGGCCCGAGACGCGCGAGCCCGCCGGGTACTTGCTCGGGACGTGCACCCACGGATCCTCGGTGAGCTGCTTGGTACCGAGCGAGACGCGCTCGGTTTCGCGATCGAACTTCAGCACGACGACGTCGATCTCGTCGCCGACCTTGACCAGGTCGGAGGGGTGGTTCACCCGCCCCCAGGACATGTCGGTGACGTGGAGGAGGCCGTCGAGGCCGCCGAGGTCCACGAAGGCGCCGTAGTCGGTCAAGTTCTTGACCGTCCCCCGGAGAACGCGTCCCTCCTCGAGGAGCTGCAGGGTTTCGCGCTTGCGGGCCTCCTGCTCGATTTCGACCACGGCCTTGCGCGAGAGCACGATGTTGCCGCGCTTCTTGTCGACCGAGATCACCTTGAAGTCGAGCTCCTTGCCGCGCAGTGACTCGAGATTCTTCACCGGCTTGACGTCGACGAGCGATCCGGGCAGAAAGGCCTTGACCCCGATGTCGACGGCCAGTCCCCCCTTGATCCGGTCGATGACCCGGCCCCGGACGGTCGAGCCCGAGCGGTAGGACCTCTCGACCTCGTCCCAGACCTTCATCTTCTCGGCCTTGTCCTTCGAGAGGACGACGTAGCCGTTCTGGTCTTCCGTCCTCTCGAGGAGAACGTCGACCGTATCCCCTTCGTGGACCGTGACGTTGCCGGAGAAGTCCGTGAACTCCGCTAGCGAGATGATCCCTTCGGACTTGTAACCGATGTCGACGATGACCTCGGAAGGGGTGATCGCGAGGACCCGGCCCCGGATGATCTGCCCTTCCTGAAGATTCTTGAACGAGTTCTCGTACTGGGCCAGCAGGTGCTCGTACTCCTGCGGCGAAAGTTCCTCTTCGGTCTGCATTGGTTCGGTCTGACGACCCCCTTTGTCATTTTCACCAGGCATGGAACAGGGTTAGCCCCCTCATAAGTCTCTGAAAACGCGAAATATACTTTGCGGCATCGAGCTCAGTCAACCCGGTGCGAAGCCCCACGCCGGCCGTCACGCCGGTCGCGCTCTCACACGGGCCTCGAGCTCGTCGACGATCTCTTCCACGCGACGGTGGCCGGTGTCGACGACCGTGTAGGTCTCGTCGTAGGTCAGGGGGGATTCGGCCCGGGTCGAGTCGGCGTGGTCCCGTCGCTCGATCTCGGCGCTGACGATCTCCACCGGCTGCGGCGTGCCGCGGAGGGCGAGCTCCTTCGCCCGGCGCTCGGCGCGGACCGCGAGCGGCGCGGTCAGGAAGAACTTGTGGGGCGTATCGGGGAAGACCCGGGTCCCGATGTCCCGTCCCTCCAGGACCCCACCCCGCTCGGCGGCGAGCCGTCTCTGCTGCTGGACCAGGCGCTTGCGGACACCCGGGATCGTGGACACTGCGGATGCGTAGAGGGAAATCTCCGGACGCCGAATGGCCTCCGAAACGTCACGCCCATCCAGCCGGATGCGCGTTTCGCCGACCGAGACGTCGAGGTCGATCGACGCCGCGTCGGCGATCCCGGTGACCGCATCCGGATCGGTGATCGGCAGAGCGATGCCGCGGTCGAGAGCCGCGAGTCCGATGGCGCGATACATCGCGCCCGTGTCGATGTACGGCACGCCGAGTCGCGCGGCGAGCGCCCGCGCGACGGTGGACTTGCCCGCCCCGGAGGGGCCGTCGATGGCGACGACCGGCAGACTCAACGGCCGCGGCCGATCCCGCGCAGCCGCTCGACCTCGACCCGCGAGAGTGGCCGCCATGCCCCGGTCGGAAGGCGGTCGTCCCGGATCGGTCCGATCGCGACGCGCTTCAGCTTCGAGACGGGATGGCCGATCGTCTCGAACATACGGCGGATCTGGCGCGTGCGACCTTCCTTCAGAACGACGCGCAACCACGTGTTTCCCGCGCCGCCCCGCGCGGTGGTCGAGACGCGCTCGATCTCGGCGGCGCGTGTCGGGCGGCCGTCGAGCGGGATTCCGCGACGCAGCCGCGCGAGCTGTGCATCCCCCGGCACGCCCGAGACCTTCACGCGATACTCCTTCGGGCAGCCGGTGGACGGATCGGTCACCAGGCGGGCGAGCTCGCCGTCATCCGTCAGGATCAGAAGTCCTTCGGTCTGGACGTCGAGGCGGCCGACGGGCTTGACGACGCCACGGACGCGCGGCGGCAGGAGGTCGAGAACGGTATTCCGTCCTTCGGGATCGTCGACGGTCGTGACGTAGCCCTTCGGCTTGTTGAGGAGGACGTACGACTTCGCGCCGGCGCGCGGGCGGACCCTCTTTCCGTCGACGCGGATCGCGTCGCGGTCCGGGTCGGCGCGGTCGCCCAGCCCGACGACCTGCCCGTTGACGCGCACCCGCCCTTCCCGAATCCACTCCTCCGCCTCGCGGCGGGATGCGAGCCCCGCGTCCGCGATGATCTTCTGAACGCGTACGGACTCCATCGGTCTAACGGGTGCCCGATTTCGCGTCTCCCCGCTGGCGGATCGCCCGGAGCCGCGACGCGATCCGGTTCGCAGCTTCGGCGTCGCCCGCCGGCAGCGCGAAGTCGGGGTCGGCCTTCTGCGCGACGAACGCCGCCACCGCGTCCTCGGACTCGAAGTTGTGGAGCTGCGCGACACCGCGAACGAATGCGGCCTGAGC
>DASUAD010000318.1:0-2708 GCA_035763965.1 Thermoanaerobaculia bacterium
ACCTGAACCTTCCCCAGCTGCGGAAAGAAGCGCGCGACGACGTCCCGGTCCACAAGAAGGGCTGGCAGGAAGCGGCCGAGGCGATCTACCCGTTCAAGATCAACCTGCTCGCGATCAACGACGGTTCTTTTACCTACATCGATGAAGACCCCGACCGGCCGCTGAAGGTGACGCATCTCTTCTTCCGCGCCAACAACATCCGAAACATCCGCTCGCCCGAGCGGGTCTACCCGTCGCCGATCCACGCCGAAGGCATCCTGTTCGGCACGGGACGCGGCGAGATCGACGGACACGCGAACTTCCTCGCCGAGCCCCACCTCGGGGTCAACACGGTGTTCTCGCTCGATCAGGTCCCCCTCGACTACTTCCGGCCGATCCTTCAGCGAGCGAACATGTCGATTCGCAATGGTTTCCTCTCGACCCACGGGCAGATCGAATACGCCCCTTCGATCAAGGTCGCGCACGTCGAAGACCTGCTGATCGACCGGGTCCGGTTCGATTACATTCACTCCGCGCCGAGGGCGACGGAGTCCGCGAAGAAGGTGACGCGCGCCGTCGACGAGGCGAGCAACAAACCGGGCCTCCTCGTGCGACTCGACCAATTCCACGTGAAGAACAGCAACCTCGGAGTGGTCAACCGTGTCAAGAGCCCCGACTACCGCGTGTTCGTCTCGGGCGCCAACCTCGCCGTCACGAATCTCTCGAACCATTTCGAGCAGGGGCCCGCGCGCGCGACACTCACGGGACGCTTCATGGGAAGCGGCCTCGCGAACGTGCGGGCGAGCTATCGACCCGAGAAGGCCGGCCCGGACCTCGACCTCGATGTCCGGATCGAGGGGACGCAGATGACGGCGTTGAACGACGTCTGGCGCGCCTACGGGAAGTTCGACGTGGTCGGCGGAGTGATGTCGGTGTACTCGCAGATCCGGATCAAGAACGGGTCCATCAACGGATACGTGAAGCCCCTGTTCAAGGACGTGAACGTCTACGACCCCGAGCAGGACAAGAAGAAGCCGTTTTTCAAGAAGCTCTACGAAGGAATCGTCGAGGGGCTCTCGGACCTCTTCGAGAACAGGAAGCAAGACCGAGTTGCGACCGTCGCGCGGATTTCCGGCCCGGTCGGCGATCCCGACTCCAGCGTCTGGCAGATCCTCGGGAAGGTCCTCGAGAACGCCTTCGTCAAGGCGATCCTTCCGGGATTCGAGCGCGAAGCCACCGCAGTCCGGAAGAGCAGGTAACCCGTCCGACCCGGGCCGCCGCCGCCCGCGGGGCGCGACTTCTCGGGGGGTCCGCTAAGGGTTCCGCACCACAGCCGGCGTGGGCGTCGGGAACGGGATGAAAACCGGCCCGGCACCGCTCGACGTCGGAGTAAAGACCGGAGCGGGCACCGGCTCGGCCATGACCTGCAGGTTGTTGTTGACGCCGGTCACGCCGTCGACGCCCCGCGCGACCGTCTCGGCCTTCTGCTTTTCCTCGTCGCTGTGGACGGGCCCCGCCAGGGTCACGACACCGTTGGTCACGTTCACCTCGATCGAGGTCACGGTCGCGGGACCGAGCTCGGTCGCGAGCTTCGCCTTGACCTGGGCCTTCAGGGCGGTGTCCTTCGTCTGGCGCTCCACGGTCTGGTTCGGCCGACACGCAAACGCGGCGGCGCAGGCGAGAAGAAGAGCGATGGCGACCCCGGGATTTCCGACGCGCTTGTCCATGTCGAAATCCTCTCACGGCCCGTCCCGAGCAAGCGGTGTGCCGGTCGCGACGAATTCCTCCGACAGGACCGGGTGCAGCTCGAAGTCGTTGCGGGCTGCACCCAGGCTGCCAGTGGGTGTAGTCGAAGAAACCGATTCCGGTCACTCTGCACGAGCCGGCCCTTCGCGCTGCGCTCGGCGAACGACCTTAAGGGGCTCGCTCGAACGCCGAAGCGAGGACCGTCGTTCGGCCTTCCTGGGGTGTCGGGATCTCCACGATCCTCCGGACCCCGGAGACTCGGGATCGGCGATGACGACGTGGAAGTCGCCGTCGAGCATCTTGTGCACCGAAACGAGACGCGCAACAACGCGATCGACGGTCAGCTCGTGGGGCGAGATGCGCCGGTCGTGCGGGAGGGGGCCGGGACCTT
The DNA here is from genome assembly GCA_035763965.1 of Thermoanaerobaculia bacterium. GTDB lineage: Bacteria > Acidobacteriota > Thermoanaerobaculia > UBA5066 > Gp7-AA6 > Gp7-AA6. Next base: position 2,117 of record DASUAD010000318.1, read on the forward strand.
CGGGAGCGACGCGAGCGCCCGAACGGTGGTGTCGACCGGGAGGCGGACGACGCGTCCGGAATCCGCGTCGGAAAGCGTCTTGACCGGCCAGCGGCGGTGACCGATCTGGTGCTCGAGCGCCGGGAGGATGACCACCAGGGATGCCGCGACGAACGCCCGGAGCGCGATCCGGAAGTTGCGACGGCTGAATTGCATACGGCGACCCGATTCCAGCCGCGTGCCAGAAATCGGGCCGGCCGGCCGCCACCGAGAACCTTTCCGAACCGCGGCCGTATCCATTTGACGGCTTGATGCTGGTTCTTTAGCATGTGCTAGTTTTTTAGCAGTAGCCGGCCCGCCGCGGACGGCCCGAAGACGAACGGGGAGGCCCTTGAAGACGACGGCGCTCGCGAATCTCTCCCGAAGGGAGCGGCAAATCATGGACGCCGTCTACCGGCTGGGCCGCGCGACCACGACGGACGTGCTCGAGCAGATCCCGGAGCCTCCGAGCTACTCCGCGGTGCGAGCGATGCTTCGGGTGCTCGAGAACAAGGGTCATGTCCGCCACGTCCTCGAGGGCAAGAGCTACGTCTATTTCCCGACGCTCCCCCGG
>DASUAD010000319.1:0-3156 GCA_035763965.1 Thermoanaerobaculia bacterium
CGGCCGCCGGGTTCCTGCGGGCAGCCGCCCAGGTATCGCTCGTCCTCGCGCTCGCGTTGCCGCTCCTGCGCTTCGCGCTTTCGTTCACCGCCTTTCGATACGGCTGGGAGACGGCGCTCGTCGTCCGCTGCCCGAAGTGCCGCCGCCTCGTCGCCGACCCGGACCTGCAGCGCTGTCCGTCGGGGCATCCGATCCGGTTCCCGCCGGGGGCGGGCAGCCGCGAAAGCCGGCGCCGCCGGTTCCACGGGCTGCGACGTACCGCGGCGTCCTACGGCTTTCTGCTTCCGCTCGCCGTGGCCCTGGCCGCCATCTTCGGGTTTCGCGCGTGCGGAGTCTCGAGGGTCGAGGGCCCGCTCGCGACCCTTGCCGCGTCGGCAGGGTATCTCTTCCTGGTCGCGGCGATCGCGCTCGCGAGTCTCGCTCTGACGCCCGCGCCGCGGGGAGTGACCGAGCGCGTGCTCCAGGCGGGAATCGCGGCGGCCTGCCTGCTGCCGGCGATCGTCCTCTCGCTGCTGGCGCGCGCGTTCGAGCCGCCGCGGCCCCGGGAGATCGGAAGCATCTGGAGCACCCCGACGGCCCTCTACGTCTCGAAGATGGGGCGGGCGCGGCGCGTGGGAGACCCGAGAGAGGAGGTGCAGGCGCTCCTCGTCGACGCTCGCGCTCCCGCGTTCGGGATCGTCTGGCAGGGCCTCGAGGGATTCCGGAGCGGTTCTCGCATCGTGAAATGGACGGGACGCGGCGGCTGGACGGCGCGCCTGCTCGCCCGCCGGGCCGAGCCGCTTTCCCGGCGTGGTGTCTTCCTCGCCCGCTCGACGAAGAACGTGCCGCTCCCTCCGAACGTCCGGGTGTGGATCGTCTCCGAGCCGGGAAGCATCCGATTCACGACGGAGGGCCGGTTCGACCTCACTCCTCCGGCGCGGGCGCCCGCGCCTCTTCGGCGAACCGGATGACTGCGAGGACGAGCGCGATCACGATCGGCCCGAGGAACAGCCCGACCGGACCGAAAGCGGTGACGCCTCCGATGGCGCCGATGAAGACCGGAAGCGTCGAGATCTGCCCTCTCCCCGATATGAACAGCGGGCGAAGGAAATTGTCGGCAAGGCCGACGACGCCGACCGCCCACGCGATCATGAAGATCGTCCAGCCCCAGTAGCCCTGGATCGCGAGCGCGAGGATCGCCGGGACCATGACGATCCCGGTTCCGACTGCCGGAATGAGGGAGAACACCGCCCCGAGAACGCCGAACACGACGGGCGAAGGGAGCGGCGTGATCCAGAACGCGATTCCGATCAACGCACCCTGGATCGCGGCGGTCATGACGCTCCCATAGAAGACCGCCCGGGTGACTTCGGCGATGTGCGACTGAAGCCGGCGCTTGCGCTTCTCGTCGAGGGGGACGAGGGCCATGCCGCGCGCGACCGTCTCCTCTCCGTCGCGGAAAAAGAAGTAGAGGACGAACAACATCAACGTGAGATTGACGACCGCGCCGAGAGCGCCGAGGAAAACGGCCTTGCTGTTGGCGAGCGCGAACTCGAGCGCGGTGCGCAGGCCGTTCATGATCCATTCCTGGACCTGGTCCACCGTGACGGGCGTCTTTTCGGCGAGCCAGTGGATGATCCGGTCGATGAACGGCAGGCGCACGACGTCGCTCGGACGCACGATCCGGTAGCGCTGCGCGACGTCGGAGAGCTTCTGGATCAGGTCCGCCGCCTGCCCCGCGAACGCAAGGGCGATCAGGCCCGCCGGCAGCACGATCGCCAGCGTGACCAGAACGGTCATGAGGAACGCGGCGGCGCCCCGCCTCCGGGATCCGCGGAACCTGCGGCGCAGCCGCACGTTGACGGGATGGAGCAGAAAAGCGAACAGGAGAGCCCAGAGGATCGGGCCGATGAACGGCTTGAGGATCGAATAGAGCGCCAGCGAGAGCAGCGCCGCAACGACGAGCCCGAAGATCCGCGAGTAGAACCGGTCGCCGCTCGTCACCGTCACCGGCCGCGAGAATATCTCCGATCGGCTGATACGATCGTCCCCGCATGACGGGGCGGTCCGATCGCGTCGTGGCCGCCCGGATTTTCCGGGAAGAGGCCGCACGGGAGGGGTTCTCGCGGGTGGGCATCGCGCGCGCGCAGACACCGCCGCGCTTCGACCTCTTTTCCGAGTGGATCTCCGCCGGACAGCACGCGGGCATGGCCTATCTCGAACGGACCGCCGGGGTCCGATCGGACCCCGGGAGACTGCTGGCCGGAGTGCGCTCGATCGTCTGCCTGGCATCGCCCCACCGGACCCGGCCGATCACCGCCCCGGACGGCTCGGTGATCGCCCGATACGCCGACGGACCCGACTACCACGGCACCCTGCGCTCCCGGGCGATTCGCGTCGCCCTCGCCGCGTCCGAACGCATCGGCGGCGAAGTCCGGTGGCGCGTGTGCGTCGACTCGACGCCCCTCGCCGAGCGCTCCTTCGCGGCGGCCGCGGGCGTGGGCTGGATCGGGAAGAACGGTTGCCTGATCGACCGCGAGCTCGGGTCCTATTTGCTGCTCGCCGAGATCCTGACGGACGCCGACGTCTCCGCCGACGAGCCGGTCGCCGAGCTGTGCGGTTCGTGCGTCCGCTGTCTCGAGAGCTGCCCGACCGACGCGTTCGTCGCCCCGGGTCTGCTCGATGCGCACCGGTGTCTGTCGTACTGGACGATCGAGCACCGCGGCGCGATTCCCGACGACGTCAAGCCGGCGCTTGCCGGGCACGTCTTCGGGTGCGACGTATGCCAGGAGGTGTGTCCGTGGAACGAACCGCCACGGCGGAGCCCGGCCCTCCCCTCTCTCGGTGGAGGGGACAGGAGTGAGGGAACTCCCTCGCCGCCGACGCGGGCCCAATGGCTCGCGATGGGCCGGGGCGAATGGCGGCGCCGGTTCGGCGCCACGGCCTTGAATCGCGCCGGGCGGCGGGGCCTCCAGCGAAACGCGGCCATATCCGCCGCCGCGACTTCGGATCCTTCGGTCCTCCCTCTCCTTCCCCGCGCGGAACGATCGCGCGATCGGGGGCTCTCCGACGCCGCCCGCTGGGCGGCCGCGCGGCTTCCGGCCGAAATCGAAAGGACGCCATGAACGCCAAAGATCTGCTCTTCCTCGTCCTCCTCGTTCTGTCGCTCGGCCTCTC
>DASUAD010000320.1:0-2501 GCA_035763965.1 Thermoanaerobaculia bacterium
GGAGAAGGGCAGATCCCTCTCGGATCCATCTCCGTGACCACGGATTCCTTCGGAGGAGCCACGTTCCAGACGACGATCCCTGCACCGCTCGATTCGGCGGGATTCGTCACGGCAACGACGACGGATCCCGGGGGCAGCACCTCGGAATTCTCGGCATGCGTCGCCGTCTTCACCGCGCCCTCCGTTCCCGTCCCGATCGGCCCGGGAGCCTTGGTCGTCCTCGCTCTTACACTCGCCGCCTCAGGGTGGGTTCTTACCCGAAGGGTCTGAGCGCGATTCCCGCCTCGCGCCAGTGATCTTTTCGTAGATCTCGGCGACCGTCTCAAGCGTGTCGACCTCCTCGGGCCGTTTGTCGGGCCGCAGGCGCACGATCCGGGGGAAGCGCAGTGCGAAGCCGGACTTGTGGCGGGTGCTCTTCTGGATGGAGTCGAAGGACACTTCGAGCACGACCTCTGGGAGAACCGCCCGCACCGGCCCGTACCGCGCGGTGGTGATCTTGCGGAAGTGCGTTCCCATCTTCCGGATTTCCTCGTCGGTCAGCCCCGAATAGGCCTTTCCGATGTTGACGAACCGGTCGCCGTCGCGCACCGCGAACGTGTAGTCCGACAGCATTCCGGCGCGTTTTCCGTTTCCCTGCTGCACGGCGGTGACCACGACGTCCAGCGTCGCGAGCGCCTTCTTGTACTTGCGCCAGGCCCGGCCGCGCTTACCGGCCTGATAGGGCGAGTCGCGCCGCTTCAGCATCAGCCCTTCGTTGCCCCGTTCGCGGGCGGCGTCGAAGAGCGCGTCGACCTCGGCCGGCGAGTCCGCGCGGAAGACCGGCGACACGAGAAGTCCGCCGTCGGGCGCAATCGCCTCGAGCTCTTCCCTCCGGACCCGCCACTGCTCCTCGAAAAGCGGTCGTCCGTCGCGCGCGAGGCAGTCGTACGCGACGAACGCGACCGGGATTTCGGCGAGAAGCTCGGGAGCTGGGGCCTTGCGGCCGAGCCGCCGCTGCAGCTTGAAGAACGAGTCGGGGCGGTCGTCCCTCCATGCGAGCACCTCGCCGTCGAGGAGGAACGACCCGGAGAGCGTCGCGAGAGATTCCGCGACCTCCGGGAACTGCGCGGTCACGTCGTCGAGCGTCCGCGAGAAGAGCGCGACGCGCCCGTCCGACTTGTGAGCGTGCGCGCGAATTCCGTCGTACTTGTCCTCGACCGCGAAGAGGGGAAGCTCGTCCGCGACCTCGCCGGCCGTCTCGATCGGCGTCGCGAGCATGAAGCCGATCGGGTGGAAGAGGCGGAAGCGGATCTCCGCGAGCTTTCCCTCGCGCGCGCCGACCGCGGTCTCACCGATGTCGCCGCAGTCCCGGTGCGCGCGGGCGACCGCTTCGCGGTCCACGCCGAAGGCCTGCGCGATCGCCTCCTCGACCGTCGTGACGTCCGCGCCGATCCGGAGGCCTCCCGAGAGCGTCTTGACGAGGTACTTCCCCTCGACCGGCGACGCCCGGCGGAGCATCGCCTCGACGGCGCTCTTCTTTCCGGCGGCCTTGCGTTCGCCGGCGAGCTCGCGCAGGCGCGAGTCCACCTCGAGGATCGACATCCCTTCGGGAGGCTCTTCGGTGAGCAGCAGTCCGACCGCTTCCCCGAGGTCCCCGATCGCCGCGGCGGACGCGCCGATCGTGTCGAGGTCCCAGCCGGTGACCGCCGACGTGGCTTTCGCGACCGTCACCCACCCCACCGACGTGACCGCCTGCTCCCACTCCGCGAACGGCGAACCGGAGGCGAGCCGGGCCGTCACTTTCAGCTCTTCTCCCTCGAGCCGTCCGAGCGTCTCCGCGAGCCTCTCGATCTTCGCGAGCTTGCCGCGTTCCTTTGCAACCTCGTCGAGGGTTTCGGCGAGGGTGCGATACGCGGTCACGCGCCGTCCTCTTCGCCGGCGGGCGCCGCCGGGTCTTCCGTGAGCCGCTCGCGCGCCGAGGCGAGGGACTCGGCGGCGACGCCGCGGTCGGCGAGGATGCGCGCGAAGTCGCGGGCATACCCGTGCATCGTGACGACGCGGCGCGGCGCGACGTCGGCGACGTGGGCGAGGAGGTCCGGGAAATCCGCGTGGTCCGACCAGGGTATGAGCACGTCCGCGTCGAAGTCCGCGCGGGACGCCTCGCGCGTCGCCCATCCGGAGAGATAGACGACCCGCCGCCGCTTCACGTTGCGCACGACCGGCGTGCGCGCGCAGTACGGCGGCACGACGAGGGCCTCGCCCCGCTGCGCCGGTCCCGTCTCGTACGCCCGCGACATCGGGAACGCGTGGCCGGCGGCCTCGAACTCGGGGACGAGCTTCCACGCCGCGCCGTGGAGGACCGTCGGGATCCCCGCGCGCGCGAGAGCGAGCGCGACCTCCTGCGCCTTGCCGAACGCGTAGGCGAGCAGGACCGGAGTCTTTTCCTCCTCGAACGCGCGGTGGCAGGCGGCGACGAGACGGTCCTCGAGAACCTCGGCCGGAGGGAACCGGAAGACCGGCAG
>DASUAD010000321.1:0-7414 GCA_035763965.1 Thermoanaerobaculia bacterium
ACACGAGCCGGAGCGCTCCCGCGAAAGCGATCCATACGTCAATTGGTGCACCGATCCGAAGATCGTTGCCACTTTCTCCCACTTTTAACCGATTTAGGCCACTTGGCGGCGATGTTAGGAGTGGCAACTTTTTTAGTCAAGGAAAAGGAATTACCTGAAAAAATTAGGGGCGTAAGGGCAGCGTAATGTGTTCTATGGGGCTCTTCAGGCGGAGTGCACCGATTCTAGTGCACTGCATCTCCAACGGGTTGCGGTCGTACGACCACCGACACGCAAGCGATGGTTGGTTTCGACGTCATTCGACGCAAACGCACTGCCGCCGAACGACCTGCGACGACCGTCCGGGCTAACGGGCGCCCGGATCCCTGGATCCCCCACCGACCTCGGGCCACGTCGGTGGATCCGTCCCGTGCCATCCCCGGGTCATGTCGAGCCAGAGTGCCAGCCCGCGGTGCGCGCCGAAGCGCCGGTACCGTCGAGCGATCGCGCGGTCGGTCGAGGCCGGCCTTCCCGGATACATGCGGCGGTACTGCTGCCGCGTCCAGGAGTCGAGCGCGTAGAAATCGTGCCTCCCGAGAATTCGCATCAGTCCTTCGGCGGCGTACGGCCCGAAGCCGCGCTCCTTCACGATCGCTTCCCGCAGCTCTTCCGACGGCCGCTCGCGATCCTCCCAGCTCGAGAGATCGAGCTTCCCCGAGGCGACTCGGCGCGCGAACAGGGAAAGGGCCCCCGCGCGATAACCGCAACGCACGCGCTTCTCGATCGTCGCCGTCGAGAGCCTCGCGACGGACTCCGGCGTCGGGAATGCGCGGCCGTCGGCGCCGGCGAACGCGATCAGCCGCGACACCATTCCGCGCGTCGCGCCCCACGAGCAGTTCGTCGTGAAGAGAATCTTCACCGCATCCTCGAAGAGCGACGGCGCGCGGAGCATCCGGCCGCCGCGAACGGAGAGCGCGCGGGCGAGGACTGGTTCGTGCGCGAAGGACTGCTCGGCGTCGGCGAGGTCGAGATCGAGCGAGAAGACCCGCCGCGCGATCGCGCGGAGCTCGGACGCTTCGAGACCTTCCGCACGCGCTTCGCCCTTTCCCGAACGCACGCGGAAAGTGACGTCTGCGCTCCCCTTCTCCCTCTCCCCCCGGACCCCGCCTTTCCCCCTCTCTCCGCGGCGCGGTGAGAGGGCCGGGGTGAGGGGCCCGATCCCGACGACCGTTTTGAGTACTCCGCCTTCCCGGTCGTACTCGAACGGCGGCAGGTCGTACCAACCGTGCGAACGCACGACGGCATCGAACGAGAATCGCGGAGGAAGAGGGAGGCGGACGATCACTCCGCCCCGGAGACTACGACGGCTTCTTCTCTTCTGTCGACGGGTCCGGCGTCGCGAGCGACGGGTCGTAGATCTTGATGAACGCCTCGCGCCGCAGTTTTGCGATGTACTCGGCGTACTTCTTGTCGTAGACGTCGTCGGCAATCCGCGCGCGCAAATCCTCCTTCACTTCCGCGAAGGGCCTGTAACCGGCGGGCTTCCGGTCCGTCACGTGGAAGATGTGAATCGAAGAGGAAAGCAGGACCGGGGGCGTCAGCTCCTGCGGGGGATCCGAGAAAACGGCCTCGTCCAGCGCCGTGACGAGCTCTCCCTTGCTGACGGTGCCGAGCGCGCCGCCTCGCTGCCGCGCGTTGCCCTCGGAATACTCCTTCGCGACGTCGGCGAACGGCGTTCCAGCCGCGATCTTCGCCCGCGCTTCTTCCATCCGGGTGGCGGCGGCCGCCCGTGCCGACGCGTCGTTTGCGTCGTAACGAATGACGATCTCGGCGACCTGGGCTTGTTCGGGGACCTTGTAGAGCTGGTCCTTGCGCCTCTCGTACTCGAGCCGCAGCGCGTCGTCGGTCAGGTCGAGCTTCGAGCTGATGTCGCGTCCCACGACCTTCTGCAGCGTGATCGTGTTGCGCATCTGACGCTTCAGGTCGTCCCGGGTCAGGTTCGACGACCTGAGCGCCGCCTCGAACTCGGCGTCGGTCGCGAGGTTGTACTGCCGCTTGACCCGCTCGACCGCGGACTCGACCTCTTCGTCGGTCGCCTGGACCGAGAGTTCCTTCGCCCGCTCCTCCAGGAGCTTTTCCTGAATGAGCTCGTTCAAGAGCTTGCGGCGCGCCTCGAGAGGATTGTTGCCGGCCTGGGGCGATGCAATGAAGACTTCGAACCGCTTCTGGAACTCGCTGTTTGTGATGAGCCGGTCGTTGACGCGGGCGACGATCTTCTCGACGAGCTCGCCGGCGACCGCGGTGGCCGCCAGGGGAAAGGACAGGAGGATGAGAATCCGGATCCGGCTTCGCATCGGTGAATTCATAACACGGCGGCGGTGCGCGAATTCCGGGGCATGAGAGACTTTCTGCCACGGTCCCTCCTGCAGCCTTCGGCTTTCGTTCGCACTCGGGGTGGGCGACCCTGGTCGCCGTCGCCGGCAGCTCCGTCGCGCCCGAAGTGCTCCTGAGACGCCGGATAGAGATCGCGGACCCGTCCATCCCGGGATCGAGACAGCCCTACCACGCGGCCGAAGAGATCGGCCTCCCCGGGGCGAAGGACTTTCTCGAACGGTGCGAAAAAGGCTCCCGGCAGTTCGCTCTGGCGGCCATCCGCGGGGCCGTCGCGGAAATCCGGAAGGGCAGGCGCGAGGTCGTCGCCTCCGGCCTCCTTCTCGCCTCCGGCAAGCCGCTCGGCTCGGTCGAGGACACGCTGGGGTCCCACGCAAAGATCCACACCGCCGACGGCGAGCACTTCCGCGATGCGATCGCGCGCGCGGCCGGCGACCTCGGTCTCTCCCTCACGCGGGTCCGCGAGAAGGACCTCTGGGACGCGGCTGCGAAAGAAATGAAGGTTTCCGCCGCGGTCTTCCAGGAGCGAATCGCCGCGCTCGGGAAGACCCTGGGACCTCCGTGGCGCATCGACGAGAAGCTCGCAACCGCGGTCGGCTGCCTGGCGCTCGCGCTCAAACCGGCCCGGTGAGAGCGGCGCTCAGAACGCCGCGGTGTCGGCGACGCTCGCGAGGTTTCCGCTCGGGTTGAAGTAGACCTTTTGCGCCCCCGACACGGTGTCGGTCACGGTGATCGTGTATTCGACGTCCGAGAGCGCTCCGTAGAAGACCCAGAAGTGGCCATTGAAGGCGCGTCCATCCACGACCTTGATCACGACCTCGACGTTGTTCGCAGAGAAGAACCAGAAGTACGCCGTATCCGGCGTGAGGATGACCCCGTGGCCCGCTCCCGACGTCCCCTGGGAAGGCACGCGCCAGTCGATTCGGACCTGGAACGCGGCCACCGCCGACGGCCGTGGGGCACGCGCGAGGAGGTTTGCGAGCTCCGCGGATTTCACTCGCACGACTTCGGGATCGACCTCGTTCCCCGGAGCCGTCGCGCTTCCGCCGCCCGGGAACGCCGAGGTATCGGCGACGCTCGCGAGCCTTCCCTGCGGGTTCTCGTACCTCCGGACGCGCCCGGTCCTCGTGTCCCTGACGGTGATCGCGTAAGCGACGTCCGAAAGCGCGCCGTAGAAGACCCAGTAGGAATCGTTGAACGCGCGGCCGTCGAGAACCTTGATGACGAGTTCGACGTTGTTGGCGGAAAAGAACCAGAAGTATCCCGTATCCGACGAGATCGGAGCGGCGATCCCGATTCCGGAGAGTCCCTGGCTCTCGACCTGCCAGTCGACGGAGACCTCGAATCGGCCGCCGTTGGCACAGAGAGCCTCGGCGCTCGGAACGCACACGGCGTCGGTGTCGCGCGTGTACTCGATCGACCGCAACCATCCCCCCTGGAAACCCGTCACGAAGAGCGCGGTCACGCGCCCGTGCGTCGGCGCGACCGCGATCTGCTTGAAGCTGGGGGAGCCGGGCATCTCGAGCGAGGCGTCGAGAATCAGTTGCGTCCCCGAGCGGCGGTACACCCGAACCTCGTCCAGCTGGTTGGTGCTCGCCGTCACGGCATAGAGTCGGTCGTAGGTGACCTCGAAGTCCGTCAGGAAGAGGCCCGCGGGAGTGCTGCCGGCGAGAGTGAGCTCCCCGCCCGCACCGACACGGTACGTCTGGATCTCGTCCCCGGCGCCGGCCTGATTCGATCGGAGGCCGACGTAAAGCAACTCCCCGCGTGCAGCCACGCTCTGCTCCGATGGGGAAGAAGAAGCCCCGAACGAATTCGAGAGGTTGAGCTCGTTCCGCAGGGCGAGACCCGTCACCCGCCGGCCGAGGGAGATGGCTCCGACGGACGCCAGCAAGCCGGTCGTGGGGTCGATCCGGAGGACGGAAACGCTGCTCGAGCCCGAGTTCGCCGCAGCGATGAATTCCTGGTCGACGGCGAGGAGATCCGGAGCGTCGCCGACCGGCCGGACCGCGACAGGCGTGAGAAGACCCGTGGCGGGATCGAGCCGAAAACTCCTCACGTCGTCCGAGCCGCGGTTCGCCGTGACGGCGAAACGCCCGTTTCGAGTGATTGCGACGTCGAACGGCTCCGTTCCACCGCCCGGAACCTTCGTGACGAGATTGACCGCGCCGCCCGTACTCGTCCCGTACTCGGCAACCTCGTTGCCGCCGGAGGACACGACGATCGATCTCACGTCGTCGATCGCACCCGGGCCGATCGGAGGGACGACCGCGAGCTGACGGGGCCCGTCGGAGGACGACACCGTCACACCGTCGATCAAGAACGAACCCGCCCCGACTCGGTGAGAAACGATGGTGCTGTTGTTGAACCCGAGCGTCAGCACGACGTTGCTCGTCCGACCGGCGAAGTCGAAGAAGTCGGCGACCGCGACGTCTCCCGCCCCCGGAACGATCTTCGAGTTGGCGAGACGCAGACTACCTCCCGCCGCGAGCGGCGAAGCCACGGCGACGAGGAGGAATGACGCCGCGAACGTCCGCATGGGGTTTTCGCGGATCTTATAACCGGCCTGTGCCTCGGCGGCGCTTTGCGGTGCCGCTCTTCAGGCCGCCTCTCTTCTCTCGAGCTCCGACATCCACGAGAGAAGCGCCGGCAGGAGACCCTCCCCCGCCGGAGCCGGGAAGGACAGGACCCCGCCGGGGGTGAGCGCTGCTCCCGTCGTCCGGCGCACAAGCGCCGCGAGACGCTCGCCGTCGACCCGCGCGTCATCGGCGAGGCGGAGGTGCACGCGGCCGGCCTGCCGGGTCACCGTGGTCACGCCGATCCTCTCGGCCCGGTTGCGAAGTCGCGAGTACTCGATCAACCGCCCGAGCGCGGCCGGCGGCTCGCCGAATCGATCCGCGATCTCCCTGCGGACCTCTTCGAGCTCGGCGTCGTCCTTCGCGCGCGCGACCTTCTTGTAGATCATCATCCGCCAGTTCTCGTCGGCGACGTACGCCGGCGGAATGGTGAGATCGAGTCCCAGCGAGAGCGTCACCGCGCGCTCCGGCCGCAACTCTTCGCCCTTGATCTCGCGCACCGTCTCCTCGAGCATCGAGAGGTACATCTCGAATCCGACGGACGCAATGTGCCCCGACTGCTCGCCCCCGAGGATGTTCCCGGAGCCGCGGATCTCGAGATCCTTCGCGGCGATCCGGAAGCCCGCGCCGAGGTCGCAGAACTCCTGGATGGAGGCGAGGCGCCGGCGCGCCGTCTCCGAGAGGCCGATGTTCTCGGGCACGAGCAGATACGCGTACGCCGGCTTGTCGCTCCGGCCGACGCGCCCTCGGAGCTGGTAGAGCTGCGCGAGGCCGTACGTCTCGGCGCGGTCGATCAGCATCGTGTTCGCCGTCGGGATGTCGAGGCCGTTCTCGATGATCGTCGTCGCGAGCAGGACGTCCGCGTCGCGCGAGTAGAACCGCATCATCGCCTTTTCGAGCTCCGTCTCGCGCATCGCGCCGTGCGCCACCGTCACCCGCACGTTCGGGAGCAGCTCCTCCAGCATCTGCTTGACCCGCCCGATCGTCTCGACGCGGTTGTGCACGAAGAAGACCTGCCCGCCCCGCTCGATCTCCGCCTCGATCGCCTCGCGGATCACCTCCGGCTTCGCGGGCACGACCTGCGTCTCGATCGCGAGGCGGTCCCGCGGCGGCGTCTCGATGATCGAGAGATCGCGCAGGCCGGACAAGCCGAGGTGGAGGGAGCGCGGAATCGGAGTCGCCGACATCGAGAGCACGTCGATCGACGCCTTCCATTCCTTCAGGCGCTCCTTCTGCGCCACGCCGAACCGCTGCTCCTCGTCGACGACGAGCAGGCCGAGGTCGCGGAACGCAAGGTCCTTCCCGAGCATCCGGTGCGTCGCGATCAGGATGTCGACGGAGCCCGCCGCGACCTTTTCGACGATCGCCTTCTGCTCGGCGCGCGAACGGAAGCGCGAGAGAAGCTCGATCGTCACCGGAAACGACGCGAACCGTCGCTGGAACGTGCGGTAATGCTGATCCGCGAGAATCGTCGTCGGCGCGAGCACCGCGACCTGCTTTCCGTCCAGCACCGCTTTGAAGGCGGCGCGCATCGCGACTTCCGTCTTGCCGTAGCCGACGTCGCCGCACAGGAGCCGATCCATCGGCCGCGGCTGCTGCATGTCGCGCTTCACGTCGGCGATCGCCTGGGCCTGGTCCGGCGTTTCCTCGTACTCGAACGCGTCCTCGAACTCCTTCTGCCACGGAGAGTCGCGCGAGAACGCGAAGCCCTCCGCCAGGCTGCGGCGCGCGTAGAGCTTCAGGAGCTGGTCGGTCATGTCCTTCATCGCCTTCCGGACCGACGCCTTGCGCCGCGCCCACCCCGCGCCGCCCAGCCTGTCGAGGGCCGGCTGAACGCCCTCGACGCCCGAGTACTTCTGCACGAGGTCGAGCCGTTCGACCGGGAGGAGCAGCCTCTTCTCGTCGGCGTATCCGATCTCCATGAACTCGCGCTCTTCCCCTTCGACCGGCACCCGCGTCAGGCCCTGGAAGAGGCCGATGCCGTAGTCGCGGTGGACGACGGCGTCGCCCAGCTTCAGGTCCCGGAGATCGGAGAGAAACGCTTCGGACGGGCGGCCGCGCGCGACCGCCGAGCGCTTCTCTTCGCCGAAGATCTCGCTCTCCGAGTAGACGGCGATCCGCGGCTCGCGCAACCGGAACCCGGCCGAGATCTCCGCGGGAATGCACACGAGCGCGCCCGGCCGGCGCTCGGAGGAAACGTGGAGCGAGTACTCGAGAGCGAAGCGCCGCAGCTTTTCCGCGCCGCCCGTGGGACGGACCGCGACGAAGACTTCCTCATCCGACGCGATCGAGCGCGCGAGCTCCGCCGCCGCTTCGGCCGTCCGCCCCGCGTGCGCGGCGATCGGCTCCGCCGGAAGCCGCAGGAGGGACGAAGGACCGCCCGGCGCCGAAAGCCCGACGCGGTCGAAGAAGACGCTCGCGCCCGCGATTGCCTCGCGAATCCGCTCGACGGGATGGAGCAGCTCCTC
>DASUAD010000322.1:0-3903 GCA_035763965.1 Thermoanaerobaculia bacterium
CGCCACCGGTCCCCGTAGTAGTTCTTCGTCGCCTCCGCGCCGGTCCGGCCCGCCGCCGACAGGTTCGTCATCGTCGCGCTCGCCGTCGGCGGAGCGCTCAGGTCGGCCGCGATGCACGAGATGTCCATCGTCTGGGCGACCGCGATGGCTTCCGCGCCCGCCACGCCTGGAGACTTGAGCCGGTAGATGTAGGCGATGACCTGCGAGCCAACCGTCTTGACCTTCGCCTCGAAGCTGTTGTTGAAGTAAGGCTCACTCGCGCCGATCTGGGCGAGAGAGCCGGCCTTGACGGCGCTGCCTCCCTGGGTCACCCATTTGCTGTCGTAGATCTCGATGAAGGAGCTCGACGTCGAGACCTTGTTGTGGCCGAAGATCGCCGGGAACTGCGTGCCGCGGACCAGAACGCGGTCGAAGTTGCCGGGGATCGACGCCGCCACCGGCGTGAGAGTGCCGCCGAAAGACGACGGCGTGTACTCGTAGGCGTGCAATCCCGCCGCGCCCTCCGCGGTGAAGACGAAGATGCGGCCATTGACGAGGGCGATGTTCAGCGACAAAGTTGATCCGGTCGTCACGACGCTCGCCGTTTCCGACACCGAGCCGCTCGAGGGATTGATCGTCCCGATCCGGAGCGTGTTGCCGCCGGTCGCGCCGGCGAGCAGGTAGAGGTCCGCTCCGCCGAAGTTGACCCGCGCCGCCGTGACCCGGACCGCGCTCGTGGATGACCAGCCCACGAAGGTGGAGGGGTTCAGCGCATTCGACTTCGCGAGCGAGCCGCTCGTGTTCGTCATGTCGATCACCGCGACGCCGGCGCTGGTCGGCACGTACCCGAAATACTTGCCCGAAGACGCGACGTAGATCGCGGCGATCCGCAACCCCTGCGAGGTGCCGCCGCTTCCGACCGATGCCTGCTGGCCGAACCGCACAGGGCCGGAGCCGTCCGCCCGCGCCACCTGCGCCGGCGCGAGGACCGTGGGGGCCAATCGGGCCGCGTTGAAGTCCGAGATCATCCGCGCGCTGCCGTCCGGCGCCTCCGCCGCGTCGAAGGCGGTTCCGCCCTGGTGACAGTCGCAGCTGAGCTGGATCAAACCGCCGTTCCCGGAGCCGGGCTCGTCGGCGATGATGACCTGGGTGAAGGACGTCGGGTTGGCGGGATCGGCGAGGCTCGCGCGCGCGAAGCCCCACTGGGTCAGGACGTAGAGGTAGTTGCTCGTTCCGCCGGCCGTCGAAAGGTTGCCGGCGGTCAGCGTTCCCGCGAAGCGGGGCAGCGACTGATTCGCGGCGGCTCCCTGCAGGGCCGCACAGCCGGGGGTCTGCGCCGAAGCGACGGTGGATCCAAACCAGACGAAGGCAGCCGAGGCGAGCAGAAGGAGAGTGCGGGCGGCCGATTTCATGGGGTTCGATTCCTTTTTGAACGAGTTGGGCAGTGGTGACTCCGGAGCGGGGCCAAGGTCGGATTTCACTGTTTCCGCATGTGATTCAGAAAATTTGAAATCAGACCTTCGAAGGTTACGCGACCCTTGCCGGAACCAGAAAAAGTGGGCGGGACCCGTGTCCCGCCCACTTGACCGAAACGAAGACTATGGACCCGTTCCGACGACCGTCGGGATGACCGGGGAAACCTGCTGAACCTGGCCACCGACAACCAGCGGATTGCAGTTCGACGGATCGAGCTGCGACGCCGGCGACGAAGCTGACAGGAACGCACCCGGACCCTGGAAGTCGTACTCGACCCAGGCCTGGTCGAGCGTGCCGCCCAGCGGGGCGCTCGTGTTGGCGAAGCTCATGCTGACCCAGCCTGCCGCAAACGACGGGAGCGAGCCCGCGAACGTCGAGATGTTCCGGCGCTGCGTCTCGAGCGGGAAGTTGAAGGTCGGCTGAGTGCACGGGGACGGGCAGACGCCCGACAAGACCGTGTTCTCGTCTTCGTCGTAGAAGCTGAGCGTCACGACCGGCTCGACGTCGGTGCAGGGGTCGCCCGAGGGGCCGAGCAGATCCGTGAGCGAACCGGCGGACGCACGCCAAACGTTGAAGTTCGACGTGATGCCCGTCGTGTTGAACCAGCGGGCCGCGTACTTCAGGCCCAGAGGCTCGCGCTGGTCGCCGATTCCCTGGTTCCAGGGGTTCGTCGCGAAGAGCGCGCAGTTCGAGGCCGAGCACAGGGTGTCGGTTCCGACGTACCGGGCGTAGAACGTCCGGACGCGCGGCGAGGAGTTGGCGTCACCCGCCAGCGACGGATCCGCTTCGATGTTGACGGTCGAGCCGCCCATCGTCGGGATTCCGGTGCCGGAGGTGAAGATCACTTCGCCGAACAGGTTGTTCTCCATACCGATCGCGTCGGCCAGGTAGTAGTTCGGATCGTTCGGGTTGGAGAGGTTGCAGTAGTTGGCGTGGTCGATGACGACATAACCACGAATCGGGTTCGTGATCGTGCCGTCGACGCCGCCGCACGCGACCGTGTCGTCCGTCTCGTCGAGCGAGTCGAGGACTCCGAACGCGAACGAGCTGCCGGCCGGCCATGCAGGCTGCGGATACAAGGTCGTCGCGAGGGTGTTGTCGAGCGGAGTCGCCGTGTCGACCGGACGAATTCGGAGGAATTCACCTACGACGCCCGGCGGGCTGTAGACACCCGCGTTCGGGTTGCGCTGGCAGGCGTCATTCGCGGACGCGACGTGAGCCGTGGTGATCGGGGTCGCCGGGAGGAAGCCCTGGAGCGTTCTCGCCATCGACCATGACTGACAGTCGAAGCCGGTCAGTGCGATGTTGTAGTCGAGGACGAGTTCGGTCCGCTCGTTGAACACGTTGACGTGGGCGATCATCGGCGCCGATGAGGCGTTGCAGATCGTCACGAGCGTGTCACGGGCGTCGGGCCCTGTTCCCGTTGGCGTCCCGTCCGGACCGAACGTCGCTTCGAAGTACGGAACCAGAAGCGTCGCCGCCGGGCGCTGGTCAATGGTGCACGTGATGGCGCTCGCGCTCCCCGCAATCGCGAAGAGGGCCGCGATGGCCAGACACGTCATCAGGGTTTTCTTCATTGAGATCTCCTCATCACAGTTAGATACAAAAAGAAGACACCGTGACAGTCCCTTGCTCGCGATCCCATCACCTCCCGCACTTCAATTTTTGTCACCTAAAAAAGGGCTTGGTCTCTTCAACTTGAAGCGTTTCCGCTTCGGCTTGTTCGGAATCTTCGGCCCTTCCTCCCTGCCTGTCAAGATGAAAAAGCGAAAAATATGCTTCTGAATCATGGTTTCCGAGGAAAGCCCTGAGTTCTCCGACGGTTACCTCCGGTTCAGGTAGACGTCCCAGCCACCGGCGTCCTGGGGCCGCGCGGAGGAGACCGTCTTCGACAGAACGATGTCGAGCCGGCCATCGTTGTCGAGATCGGCAAGCCGCGCGCACTGTCCCGGAGAGCTGAGCGCCGGCTCCTCGCGCTGCTCCGCTTCGACGAACGAGCCGTCCGGCTGCTGAAAGAAGATCTTCAGGCGCCGTTCCTCGCTGTCGGGAAAGACGACGTCGTCCAGGCCGTCGCCGTCGAGGTCGCCCATCGCGAGCGCGTACTGGAGAGTCTTCGCCTCGTTCTTTCTCCAGACCCGATGGCGCGTCCAGCTGCCGCCGCGGTGCGAATAGATCGTGATTCCCGCGGCGCGCGCGGCCTGCGGTTCCGTCATCGACATGAAGTAGGCGTCGGCGAACGCCGGCGCACGGTCCTTTCCGAATGTACCCGGAGCCGTCGCGAAGTGGAAGGCGTAGATCTCGATCTCGGGAAACGAAACGGGGCCGAAGTTGCCGTCGCCCTCGTTCTTCCAGAGCAGCGTCAGCGCGCCGTTGTAGTGGCTGCCGGTCAGAACGTCCTTCAAGCCGTCGCCGTCGTAATCCCACGCGTGGAGGCTGTTCGAGTAGAAG
>DASUAD010000323.1:0-3035 GCA_035763965.1 Thermoanaerobaculia bacterium
ATCATACAAAGTGACCGAGAACACGAACCTGAACGCGCAGATTTCGCGGGGTTTCCGGCTTGGAGGCATAAACGACCCGCTGAACGTCCCGCTTTGCACGCCGGAGGACCTCATCGCTTTCGGAGGACGCGAGGGCTTCAAGGACGAAACGGCCTGGAACTACGAGCTCGGCTCGAAGTCCCGGCTCATGGGGGGCCGCGGCTCACTCAACCTCTCGGCCTTCTACGTCCACATCACCGACCTTCAGGTCGTCGTGACCGCGGGGTCGTGTTCCTCGCGGCTCGTCTTCAGCGTGCCGAAGGCCCGAAGTGTCGGAGGAGAGGTGGAGTTCGCGCTGGTTCCGAGCGACCACTTCGACTTCGCGATCTCGGCGGCCTACAACGACTCGGAGCTTCGGTCCACGGTGAGGGATGGCACGGGCGCGATCGTGTCCGGCATCGAGTCGGGGAAACGCTTGCCGAGCGTCCCCAGGTTCCAGATGGCTCTCGCCGCCACCTATCAGCAGCCCGTCAGCCAGGGGGTCCAGGGCTATCTGACCGGCACCTACCAGCACATCGGCTCGCGGTTCACCCAGGTCGGGGACGACCTGCTCGGCACCCTGAACATGCGAGCGTTCGAGGCCGAGGGCGGCAAGACCATCGGCGGCCCACTGACGCAGAACATCTTCACCTACGACCCGTTGCTGCCGTCCTACGACATCGTCAACCTGCGGGTCGGCGCGCGTTTCAGCAACTGGGATGTGGCGCTGTTCGCCAACAACGTCACGGACGAGCGGGCACTTCTGGCGCTCGACCGGGAGCGCGGAACTCGTGCTCGCATAGGCTATCTGACCAACCAGCCTCGGACGTTCGGCATCTCGACCCGAGTCGATTTCTGAGGCCACCTCACCCCGACCCTCTCCCCGCGCCGCGGGGAGAGGGAGCCGGGGCGGAACGCAGATCGCTCGCAAGGGAAGCGCGACGTGTTGGTGGGGCCGGGCAGACTCGAACTGCCGACCTAGAGTTTAGGAAACTCTTGCTCTATCCACCTGAGCTACGGCCCCGGAGCCGACGAGTGTAACCGCAGCGATCTCGTCTCGTCTAACGCGCCAGATGCCGAGCGAGCGAGCGTGACGGATTACCCTTCGGATTGCCGCGGCGGGTTCGGCACGAAGTCGCGAGCGGGGGTGAGCGCCGGCGTCTCCTCCGGCACGCCGATGTAGAACCCCTGGCCGTACGGGATTCCGAGGCGCCGGCATTCCTCGAGGTCCTCGGGCGTCTCGATGCCTTCGGCCACGCAGACGGCGTCGATCCGCCGCGAGAGATTGACCAGCATTTCGACGACGTCGCGCTTGATCGTGTCCTCGTGGAGTCCCGTGACGAGGGTGTTGGCGACTTTCAGGAAGTTCGGACGCAACTCGGCGATCGACTGCAGAGAGGCATAACCCGAGCCCGCGTCGTCGATCGCGATCCGGAACCCGTGCTCTCGAAGCATCGTCAGAGACTCCCGGAAAACGGGCAGGTCCCGAATCGCAGAGCGCTCGGTCACCTCCAGCACCACGGGATGCCGCAGGTTCATGAGTGGAGCCAGCGCCTGCACGCCGCGGGTCGAAAGCGAGGCGATCGAGTCCGCTTCGACGTTCAGGAAGAGAAGGCTTCCGGGCGTCGAAAGGTAGTGGCTCGCGGAGGAGTCCAGACAGAGCTCCTCGAGCTCCCAGATCGCCTCGTGCTCTCCGGCGAACTGGAAGAGGAGGTCGGGGCTCTCGAACGCCGAGTCGACGGGCCCCCGGGTCAGCGCCTCGTGGCCGAAGAGCTCCATCGTGTTCAGGTCGAAGATCGGCTGGTAAACCGTACGGATCCGCCGCCGGCGCAGAATCTCCTTGAAGGCGTCGGCGAGCAGCGCCTGGCGCTCGCGCTCCTTGGTGGTCGCGATCGAGATCCCCTCGCGGAGCGCTCGATACACGAGCCGCTCGACCCGCATCTGCGGGTTCGATCGAATGACCGCGTGTCCGACGAACACGGCGATCCGCTTGTGGATCCGGCCGCCGAACGCCTCGTCGAGGCTGCCGCGCAACGATTCCTCGACCTGGCGGGCCTTCCTCTGGAGGCGTCCCAGCGCCTCGTCCCCCCCTTCCACGCTCGTGAAGACGTAGAAGTCCGACCCGCCCGTGCGGTTGACCGCGACGAAGTCCTCGGTCGCGAACACCGTGCCGAGCATCCGGCGCAGCGCTTTTGCCGTGTGGCGCAGGAGCCCGTCGAACACTTCCCAGCCGTAGGTGTCCTCGATGTGGCTGTACTGTTCGACGTCCACGTAGAGCACCGCGAGGTCCCGGCTGTCGAGAAGGCGATCACGGATGGCGTCGATGATGACCGGCACCGTCGGGAGATCGGTGACGGTGTCGAAGAGCAGGCTCTTGAATCGGACCTGCTCGTTGTCCGTGGTCAGAAAGGACGCGGAGCTCTCCCCTCTCTGGTCGATCGCCTGCCGCACCGTCGAGAGAAGTTTCCGGCGCGTGAACGGCTTGGTGATGTAGTCGTCCGCGCCCACCTGCATGCCGGTGATCAGGTCGCGGATCTCACTCTTGACCGTCATCATGACGATTGGCGTGTTGCGCGTCTCCGGCGCGTTCTTCAGCGTGGTGCAGACCTCCCACCCGGAGAGCTCGGGCATCATGACGTCGAGCAGAATCAGGTCCGGCTTCAGCTCCAGCGCGAGGTCCACCCCTTCCCGTCCGTTTCGCGCGACCGTGACCGAGTATCCGGCGTTGGAGAGGATCGTCTGGACGATGAGCAGGATGTCCTCGTCGTCGTCGACGATGAGAATGCGTTCTTCGGCCATCTGTGCTTACTTGTTGACGATTCGGCCGGGTCGGGAGCTCGTCTTCATAGTACCAGCACCGCGTGGGCGGTGCGGCCCGTAAGGCGGGACCGGCCCTGGAGCGCCTCGAGCTCGATGCAGAAGACCATCGCGGCAACGCGCGCCCCGAGCCGCTCGACCAGCTCGGCAGCGGCCGCCGCCGTGCCCCCCGTCGCGAGTACGTCGTCGACGATGAGCAC
>DASUAD010000324.1:0-3865 GCA_035763965.1 Thermoanaerobaculia bacterium
GCGAAGCTCCGCGACGACGGCTACGGGATGGGCGCCATCGCCGCCGACTACGACAACGACGGCCTCACGGACGTCTTCGTCACGAACTTCGAGCGGAACATCCTCTTCCGCAACAACGGCGACGGCACGTTCTCCGACGTGACGGAAAAGGCGCGCCTGGCAGGCTCCGGCTGGTCGACGAGCGCCGCCTTCGCCGACTTCGACGGCGACGGGTTCCTCGACCTCTTCGTCGTCCGTTATCTCGACTACTCGGTCGAGAAGAACTACTTCTGCGGCGATCGGGTCACGGGCAAGCGCGACTACTGTCATCCGTCGCTCTATCCGCCGATCTCGAATCTGCTCTACCGCAACAGAGGGGACGGGACTTTCGAGGACGTCACCGTCTCTTCCGGCGTTTCGACGGCGCTCGGGAAGGGGCTCGGCGTCGTCGTCGCGGACCTCGACGCCGACGGTCGTCCCGACATCTACGTCGCCAACGACACGACGATGAACTTCCTCTTTCACAACCTGGGCAATGTTCGATTCGAGGACGTCTCCCTGGTGTCGGGAGCAGGCGTCAACTCGGCGGGCCGCGCGTTCGGGGGGATGGGCGTCAACGCCGGAGACCTCGACGGCGACGGGCTGCCGGACCTCGTGGTGACGAACTTCGAAGCGGAGCCGAACAGCTTCTACCGCAACGTCGGGTCGGTGGTCTTCGAAGACGCCGCCGCTTCTTCCGGATTCGGCGCGCCCGCGTTCAACTTCTCCGGCTTCGGCCTGAACCTGCTCGACGCCGCGAACGCCGGGCGTCTCGACGCCTTCATCGCGAACGGGCACGTGCTCGAGGTTCCGAAGATGCAGGGCGTGACGTATGCCGAGCGCCCCTTCTTCATGTGGAACGACGGGAAGGGCAAGTTCGTCGAGCGCGGCTGCGGAGAGCCGTTCCGGCGGCCGCTCGTGGGCCGCGGATCGGCCGTCGCGGACTACGACAACGACGGCGATCTCGACATCGCCGTCTCCAATTCCGGCGGGCCGCTCCAGCTCCTGCGAAACGACGGGAAGCACGGCAACTGGATCGGCTTCACCCTCGTCGGCCGCAAGTCCAACCGCCAGGGGGTCGGCGCGCTGGTCACGGTCGAAACCGATGCGGGGCGGCAGACGAGGGAAGCCCGCGCGGGCGAGAGCTACCTGTCGTCGAGCGATCCGCGGGTTCACTTCGGCGTCGGGAACGCGACCGCGGTCAAGCGGGTCGAAATCCGCTGGCCCTCCGGCCTCGTGCAGGAGGTTCGTGACGTGCAGGTCGGTCGCTACCAGCGCGTCGAGGAGACCGCCCCTCGCCCCGTCCCGCTCCCCGCACGCGGGGAGAAGTAAGGCTTGAAGCGTCTCGCGGCGTTCGTCGGTCTCCTCGTCCTTGCCGCCGCCTGCACGCGCCGTTCGTCCGTCTCCCCGGGCGCGCCGGTGTTCATCGTCTGCGTCGACACGTTGCGCGCCGACCGTCTCCCGGCTTACGGATACCGCAAGGTCGAGACGCCGGCCCTCGATGCGCTCGCGCGCGACTCGATCGTCTTCGACAACGCGCTCTCTCACGTCCCGCTCACGCTGCCGTCGCACGCCTCGCTCTTCACGGGACTCCTTCCGTTCCAGCACGGAGTGCGTGACAACCTCGGATACCGGCTGTCGAAGGACCACACGACGCTCGCGACGGTCCTGAAGGGCGCGGGCTATTCGACCGGAGCGGCCGTATCCGCGATCGTCCTCGATCACGGCTCCGGCATCGGCGCCGGGTTCGACTTCTACGAGGACTCCGTCGAAGCGCAGAACGTCGCGCAGGCGATCGGGCAGGTCCAGCGGTCCGGAGACGAGACCGCGCGCATTCTCGAGAGCTGGATCGCGAGGCAGTCGGCGGACGCGCGGCTCTTCTCGTTCCTTCACCTCTACGAGCCGCACTCGCCGTACGAGGCGCCCGAGCCGTTCCGCGCGCGATATTCCTCGGTGCCCTACGACGGTGAAGTGGCCGCCTCGGACGCGATCGTCGGGCGGTTCCTCCAGTTCCTCCGCGACCGGAAGCTCTACGACCGCTCGCTCGTCGTCCTTCTGTCCGACCACGGCGAGGGGTTGGGCGACCACGGGGAGGACGAACACGGGATCTTCCTCTATCGCGAGGAAGTGCAGGTCCCGTTATTCGTGAAGCTCCCGAACGGGAGCCTCGGCGGCAGGCGCGTCTCCGAGCCCGTTCAGATCGCGGACGTGTTTCCGACGGTTCTCGCGGCGCTCGGACAAAAGGCGCCGGAGAAACTCGCGGGCCGCTCCCTCGTCGAGTTCGCGGAGGGGAAGGGAGCGGTGCGGCGCATCTACAGCGAGACGCTGTACCCGCGCTATCACTTCGGCTGGAGCGATCTTGCGTCGCTCACCGACGACCGATTCCACTACATCCACGCGCCCCGCCCGGAGCTCTACGACTGGCGGGCGGACCCGTCGGAAAAGACCGACCTCGCCGCGGGGCTTCCCCCCGCGTTCCGCTCGATGCGCACCGAGATCGCGGGCATGAGCCGGCCGATGCAGCCGCCCGGCGCTTCCGACCCCGAGACGGTGAAGAAGCTCGCGTCACTCGGGTACATCGGCGCCGCGTCGCCGACGTCGGCGGACGAGGCCCTTCCCGACCCGAAGGACCGGATCGGCGCGATCGATCGATTGAAGGAAGCCTCGCGTCTCGCCTCGCAGTTCCGCGACGCGGAAGGGATCGCGCTCCTTTCGCGTCTCGCCGAGGAGAACCCCCGCATGCTCGACGTCTGGGAGACCCTGGCCCGCGTGCTGCGTCGCTCCGGGCGCACGCGCGAGGCCATCGCCGCGCTCGAGCGCGCCGATCGGCTGGTACCCGGAACGCCGCAGATCATCCTCGGTCTCGCGGCCCTGCACCTCGAGATCCGTGACTTCGATCGCGCGCGCGCGCTCGCGCTCGCTGCGGGAGAAGCGGGAGCTCCCGGCTTTCGGGAAGAGCTCGCCGCGATCGCGCTCGCCGCCGGAGACCTCGACGCGGCACGACGCGAAGCCGAGGTCCTGCTCGCCGGGAGTCCCGGTTCCCGTGCAGCCCGTCTCGTTCTCGTGCGGGTCGCCCTCGCGCGCGGAGACCTCGCGGGCGCCCTCGCGCTCGCGGACCAGACGCGCGAGCTCGATCGGGTCGCGGGCCGCTCGCCCGCCCTCGGGTTCCGTGCTCTGCGGGGCGACGTGCTCGCGCGGGTCGGCCGCGAGAAGGAGGCCGAGGGGGAGTTTCGATCGGAAATCGAGAGCTTCCCCGAGAATCTCGACGGATGGGCGCGGCTCGCCCTCCTCCTCGCGAGCCAGGGCCGCGATTCCGAGCTCGACGCCCTCCTCGCGCAAATGACGGAGAAGGTGCCGACGCCGCAGGGCTACGACGCGGCGATCCGCGTCCTCCGGATCATCGGGGATCCGGTTCGCGGTCGCGAGTGGGTCCGGCGAAAAGCCGCGCGCTTCCCGCACCGCGGCTGAACAGACCGGAAAGGCGTCACTCCGCCCCGAATTTTGGAGAAAAATCCAAAAAGACGTTCGTAGCCCGGTTCGCGGCGGCGAACCCGCGCGCGCGAAAAAGGGACTTCATCCGCCGGGCCGGCGACTCGTCGTCCGATTCGATCCACTGGTCCTCCTTGCGCCGTTTCCGGGCGCTCGAATTGCTTTTCGCAGCGTTCGTGCGCACCGCGACTGCGCACTTTTCACCAGAGTTGAAAGGAGGTCGCATGGCGAATCGAATCCGCATTCTCCGATGGACGATCGCGTTCCTGGCGTTCGCCCTCGCCGCCACGCCGGCGCTGGCCCAATACGGCCAGAGCACGGGCGGTATCCAGGGGCGCGTCACGGACGACCAGGGTGG
>DASUAD010000325.1:0-4505 GCA_035763965.1 Thermoanaerobaculia bacterium
ACGTAACGGGAGAGGTCCTCGTCGCGGACGAGGTCGGCGAGCGCCGCGCGGACGTCTTCCACGCCGATCGAGATCGCGCGGCCCGAGTTCTCCGGCCCCGCGAACGAGATGTCCTCGAGGAGCCGCTCGAGGATCGTGTGCAGGCGCCGCGCCCCGATGTTCTCGAGCGCGCGGTTGACGCGCTCCGCGTCGCGCGCGATCTCCCGGACCGCGTCGTCTTCGAACTGGAGGTCGACGCCTTCCGCGGAGAGGAGCGCGCGGTACTGCTTCAGGAGCGCGTTCTCCGGCTCGGTCAGGATCCGGACGAAGTCTTCCTCGGTCAACGAGTCGAGCTCGACGCGGATCGGAAAGCGCCCCTGGAGCTCGGGGATCAGGTCCGACGGCTTCGAGACGTGGAACGCGCCGGCCGCGATGAAGAGGACGTGGTCCGTCTTCACGAATCCGTACTTCGTGTTGACGACCGTGCCTTCGACGATCGGGAGGAGGTCCCGTTGCACGCCCTCGCGCGAAACGTCGGGGCCGCTCCGGCCGGACTCGCGCCCGGCGACCTTGTCGATCTCGTCTAAGAACACGATGCCCGAAGTCTCGGCGCGCGCCACCGCTTCGCGTGCGACCTGTCCGGCGTCGATCAACCTTCCTTCCTCCTCAGCCTGGAGGATCTCGCGGGCGTCCTTGACCGTCGTCTTGCGGCGCTTCTTCTTGCCGCCGAAGAGACCCGGGAGCATCTCCTTGACGTTGATGTCCATCTCCTCGACGCCCTTGTCGGTGACGATCTCGAACGACGGGAACGTCTTGTCGGCGACCTCGACCTCGACCAGGCGCTCGTCGAGCCGACCCTCGCGCAGCAGCTGTCGCAGCCGGCCGCGCGCCTCCTCGATGTCGGCGTCGGAGAAGGACGGCTGGAGCAGCTCGACCAGCCGCTGCTCGACTCGCGCCCGCGCCCGCTCGCGGATATCGGAGGTCTTCTCCTCGCGAACCATCTGCACCGAGACCTCGGTCAGGTCGCGGATGATCGACTCGACGTCTCTCCCGACGTAGCCGACCTCGGTGAACTTGGACGCCTCGACCTTTAGAAAAGGCGCGTCCGCGAGCCGCGCGAGACGCCGGGCGATCTCGGTCTTGCCGACTCCGGTCGGGCCGATCATCAGGATGTTCTTGGGAAGGATCTCGCGCGCCATCTCCGGATCGAGCTGCTGGCGCCGCCAACGGTTGCGCAGCGCGATCGCGACCGCGCGCTTCGCGCGCCCCTGTCCGATGACGTACTTGTCGAGCTCTCCGACGATCTCCCGCGGCGTGCGGGCGCCGGCGGACTTCGGCGTTTCGGCCGGCGCGGCCGTCTCGCCGGGCATCAGGAAGACCACCTCAGATCTCCTCCAGCGTGATCTGGTCGTTCGTGTAGATGTCGATGGTCGCGGCGATGAGCAAGGACTCGCGCGCGACCTCGGCCGCCGACAGGTCCGGCCGGTGCTTGAGGAGCGCGCGCGCCGCGGCGAGCGCGTGCGGTCCTCCGGAGCCGACCGCGAGGACGCCCTCCTCGGGAGAGATCAGATCGCCGGTGCCCGAGATGAGCAGCGAGCTGGTCTTGTCGGCGACGATCAACAGCGCTTCGAGCTGTCGGAGCATCTTTTCGGTTCGCCAGTCCTTCGCGAGCTCGATCGCGGCGCGTTCCAGGTTGCCGCGGTATTCGTCGAGCTTCCCCTCGAAGCGGGAGAAGAGCGCAAATGCATCTGCCGTCGAGCCCGCGAACCCGGCGAGGACGCTGCCCCCCGAGAGGCGCCGGATCTTGGCGGCGCTCTTCTTCATCACGGTGGTGCCGAGCGTGACCTGCCCGTCCGACGCCATCGCCACGTGGCCGTCGTGGCGGACGCAGACGACGGTGGTCGAGCGCCATTCGGAGCGCGGGTTCATCGCGGATCGAGGATACCGCGCGTATCCGGAAAACGGAAAACGGGAAAAGGGAAACGAACGGTTCTCGGCCTCGTTTTCCGTTTTCCGTTTCCCGTTTCCCGGCCTTCATGCTTTGGGGTGGGCCCTGCGATACACCTCGCGCAGGCGCGCGGCGTCCAGGTGCGTGTACTTCTGGGTCGTCGAAAGCGACGCGTGGCCGAGGAGCTCCTGGATCGCGCGCAGGTCCGCGCCCGCTTCGAGAAGGTGCGTCGCGAAGGAATGGCGCAAGGCGTGCGGCGAGATCTCGGCGGGAAGTCCCGCGGCGCGCAGGCGGCGTTTCAGCAGACGCGCCATCGACCGCGTGGTGAGCCTGCCGCCGCGCGCGTTGACGAAGAGCGGCTCGCTGTCGCCGGCGTCCGGCGCGCGTTTCCTCCGCTCCCGCCGCAGCGGCAGGTACGCTTCGAGCGCCTCCTTCGCGGCCTCGCCGAAGGGCGCGATGCGCTCCTTGTTCCCTTTCCCGACGACCCGCAGCAGACGCGAGGCGTAATCCACGTCTTCGAGCTCGAGGCCCGCGGCTTCCGAGACCCGGAGTCCCGTCGCGTAGAGAAGCTCGAAGAGCGCGCGGTCGCGCTCCGGGAAAGGCGCCTCCTCGTCGGCCGCGAGCAGGCGCTCGGTGTCGGGAAGCGTCATCGCGCGCGGGAGGGTCTTCGGGAGGCGCGGAGCGGGCAGAGCGCGGGCCGGGTTCTTCTCGAGGTGTCCCTCGCGGCAGGCCCACCGGAAGAAGGACCGCAGCGTCGAGAGGTGCCGCGCGAGCGAGCGGCTCGCGAGACGGCCGCGGTGGAGCGATGCGAGATAGGAGCGGACGGCGAGCGTATCGACGCGGGAAAGCGGCGTCTTCGCGGCGGAGCCTTCCCCGAAATCGCGCTCCCAGAAACCGGCGAAGCGGTCGAGATCGCTGCGATAGGCGCGCACCGTCCGCGGCGAGTAGCGGCGCGCGTCCGCGACGTAAGACTCGAACTCGTCGATCGCGCGCGCGAGCGTGATCACTCGGGAATGAGTGTAACTCCCGCTTAGAATCCGCCGCTGTGGAGCTGCGGCCGTTCCGCTCGATTCGCTACTCCCCCGCGACGATCGCGGAACGGGGTCTCTCGGCCCTCATCGCATCTCCCGGCCGCATCGAATCTCCCGTGCCGGGCAACGTCGCGCGGCTGACGTCGCCCGCCGACCCGGAGTCGGCGGCGAAGACGCTCGGAAACTGGCTGGCCGGCGGAATCCTCGAGAAGGAGCGCCGCCCGATGCTCTGGCTCTACCGCCAGACCTTCCTCATCGAGGGTCGGCCCCGGGTACGAGACGCACTCATCGGCCTCGTGCGGCTCGGCGCGGACGGGAAGGGTCCGCTCCTCGATCCCTGGGAGCCGCCGGAGCGCGGCCGCGTCGAGGAGCGGCTCGCGCTCCTCCGCGCGCTGCGCGCGGACTTCACGCCGTCGTTCGTCGTGTCGCGCGCGCCGCTGTCCGGCCGGCTCGCGACCACGCGGCGCCCGGAGCTTTCCGCAGAGGACGCCGACGGCGTGCGCCACGATGCGTTCCGGATCGTCGACTATGCCGCCCACGTCGAGCTCCAGGGGATCGTCAAGAACGCCGAGGCGATCCTCGCCGACGGCGAGGACCTCTTCGAAGCGGCGGTCTTGTACTCGAAGGATCCGGCCGCCGCGAAGTTCGGAGGCGCGAAGTACAAGCTGTGCGCGATCGTGGAGACGGACTCCCCGGGTCTCGTCCTGCGCCCCGTGCATCGCCTTCTCTCCGGTTTCACGGACTGGAACCCGGCGGACCTGATCTATGCAGCGAGCGACTTCTTCGAGACCCGCGAGTTCTCGACGCCTGCCGACGCGCAGGAGGCGCTCGACCGGATCTCCCGGCTCCACGCAGCGTTCGTCCTCGCCGCCCCGCCCGCGAAGCCGACGCTCTTCGTCCTCCGGGACCGTCCGGCGGCGCTGCCGTGGCCGGCGGACCGCTCCGGAGAGTGGCGCGAGCTCGACACGGCGGCCCTCGAGGTCGCGTTCTTCTCGCGGCTGCTCGCGATGGACCGCGAGGCGCTCGCCCGCGGAAACCACCTCTCGTACACGAGCGACTCCGTCGCGGCGGTCACAGCGGTCGAAAGAGGCGAGGCGCAGGGCGCGGTCCTGATGCGCCCGATCACGCTGTCGGAGATCGAGACCGTGGTGCACAACGGCGATCGCCTGCCGCCGCACTCGGTCAGTTTCTACCCGCAGGTATTCGCGGGACTCTTCGGGGTGTCGCTCGAGGACCCGGTTTACTGAACACCCCTCACCCCCCGCCCTCTCCCCGCGCGCGGGAAGAGGGAGAAGGCGAAAGGGGCCCTCTCTTCGCAGCGCCGGGAAGCCCGATCAGAACCGCGCCTGCACGCCCCCGAGCAGGTTGTACTTCGACGCGAGCTGGATCCCGTTGACGCGCTGGTACACCGGGACCTGCACGATCCAGTAGGCCGCGAGGACGCCGGGGAGTCCCACCCGCACGCCCGGGCTCAGATACACCGACGTCCGGCCGGTGTGATCCGGGTCCTCGTCCGTGCGGCCGACGTCGTCCTTCCCGCGGAAATC
>DASUAD010000326.1:0-5637 GCA_035763965.1 Thermoanaerobaculia bacterium
AACCGGGGCGAAATCGCCGTGCGCGTCTTTCGCGCGTGCCGGGATCTCGGGATCGAAACCGTCGCCGTCTATTCGGACGCCGATCGAACCGCGCTCCACGTCACCATGGCGGATTACGCGGTCCGGCTCGGGCCGGCGCCGTCGGCGGAAAGCTACCTTTCCATCCCCCGCATTCTCGAAGCGGCGAAGAAGACCGGAGCCGCGCTGGTTCACCCCGGCTACGGATTTCTCGCCGAGAGCGCCGATTTCGCGAGGGCCTGCTCCGACGCGGAACTGACCTTCGTCGGACCTTCGCCCTCCGCCATCGAGGCGATGGGTGCGAAGACGACGAGCCGTGCGCTCATGCAGTGGGCGGGCGTGCCGGTCGTCCCGGGGACGACGACCCCCGCCCGGGACGCCGGCGAGCTCGCGGAGTTTGCCCGCGAAGCCGGATATCCGATTCTCATCAAGGCGACCGCGGGAGGAGGCGGGAAGGGCATGCGCCGCGTCGATTCGCAGGAGGACCTCTCCTCCGGCTTCGCGCGCGCGTCGGCGGAAGCCCAGGCGTCGTTCGGCGACGGATCGGTCTACGCCGAGAAGCTCCTGCTGCAGCCGCGTCACGTCGAGGTCCAGGTCGTCGGTGACCGCCACGGTCATCGCGTCGCGGTCGGAGAACGCGAGTGCAGCATTCAACGTCGCCACCAGAAGGTCGTCGAGGAGTGTCCGTCGCCGGCGGTCGGACCGGAGCTTCGCAGGCGGCTTCTCTCGGCCGCGGTGGCCGCGGCGGAGACGGTCGGATACGACTCGTGCGGAACCGTGGAGTTCCTGCTCGCGCCGGACGGGTCCTTCTACTTCCTCGAGATGAACACCCGCCTGCAGGTCGAGCACCCGGTGACCGAGATGGTGTGGGGCGTCGATCTCGCGGCCGAAATGATCCGGATCGCTCTCGGGGAGAGTCTCTCGTTCACCGCGGACGATCTCGCGCCGCGCGGGCATGCCATCGAGTGCCGCCTCTACGCCGAAGACGCGACCCGCGGGTTCACTCCTTCACCGGGAGTCGTGAGCCGTCTCCGAATGCCCGAAGGTCCGGGAGTCCGCAACGACGTCGGTATCGAAGCCGGGTCGGCGGTTCCCATCGACTACGACCCGATGCTCGGCAAGCTCGTCGTTGCCGGCGCCGACCGGGACGAAGTGATCGGGCGGCTCTCGCGCGCTCTCGACGAATACGAGATCGCCGGCGTCGAGACGACCCTTCCGCTCTTCCGCGCCCTCGTCCGCGATCCCGAATTCCGCGCGGCGGCGTTTCACACGCAGTGGCTCGATGAGTGGATCGGCGGCCGGAGCCTCGGTCCCCCGGAAGCCGCGGTCGAGGAAGCGTTCCTCGCCGCCGGGTGCATCTCGATCGACGGCGGCACGCCCGCGCGCGCCCGGCAGGACCGTGGATCCCGATGGAGAGCGAGTGCCCGCGTGGAGGCGCTGCGACCTCCCCATCATCCCTCGCGCGGATTCCGGCCGTGAACGTCCGTCGGCGTTTCGTCTGGCGGCGGAGCGGTGGCCGGGCGGAGCTCACCGTCGAGTCGCGCGACGGACGCTCGGTCACGTTCAAGACCGAGGGTGACGAGATCGTCGCCGACCTGGCGGAGCTTCCGGACGGGCGTCGAAGCGTGATCCTTCCTTCGGGGCGACAACTGACGGGCCGCGCCGCCACGGGACCGGACGGTCGCGCCGAGGCGTGGATCGGTGCGCGCCGGATCGACGTCGAGCTCGCAGATCCGCTGCTCGACCTCGCGGCGGAGTCGGCTCACGCGGCGGGCGGCGCGGCAGAAATCCGGGCACAGATCCCGGGCCGCGTCGTCGAAGTCCGGGTGGCTCCGGGTGACCACGTTGCCGCGGGAGCGACGCTTCTCGTCCTCGAAGCGATGAAGATGCAGAACGAGATCCGGGCCGATTCGGCAGGGCTTGTCGCCCGAGTCGACTGCTCGCCGGGTCAGGCCGTCGAAACGGGAGCAGTTCTCGTCCGCATCGAATCCGAACCCGTCGCCTGACCAGTCCGGCTCGGCACTCTGATCCAAAAGATTGAACCAATATTCCGAATCACGTATCCCTGACCGTCGAGTCAGCTTGGCGAAATCCGCTTGACCGAGTAGTTCGAGCAACTTAGAGTTCGCCGCAACTGCCGGCCGCTTGGCAGTTTGATTGCTCTTGAAGCGCTCCGTGTCATTGATTCTGTCCCCTTCGTCATTTGATTCTGAGCTTTGGGATAGCGAGAGTCCGTCCAACGTCGGAAACAGTAGAGGAGGAGATCTATGAGATTTCGAAGGTTCTTCTTGCCGTTGCTGGCGATAGCGGTCGTCGGCGCGGCGGCGGGAGGCCTGGCGTTCGCCCAGACGACGGGCGACATCCAGGGCACCGTCACGGACAATTCCGGCGCCGCGCTGCCGGGCGTCACCTGCACCGCCACGAGCCCGTCGCTGCAGGGAACCCGCTCCGCGGTCACCGGTAACAGCGGCAACTACCGCATCGCGAGCCTGCCGCCGGGGACTTACAAAGTCAGCTGCGCGCTCGCTGGGTTCGCGACCGTCGAGCGGACGGCGAACGTGACGCTGGGCGCGACCGCGACCGTCAACCAGACGCTCCAGATCTCGCAGAGGGAGGAGGTCGTCGTCTCCGGGCAGGCGCCCGTCGTCGACACCTCGAATGCGACGACCGGCTCGAACTATTCGGCGAAGGTCATGGAGAAGCTGCCTCTCGGCCGCAACTACGCGAACGTCGTCAAGATGCAGCCGGGCACCCAGGAAGACACCGGCGATCAGCAGGGTCGCGGCCTCGCGCTATCGATCTACGGATCGACGTCGGCCGAGAACGTGTTCGTGATCGACGGCGTCAACACCAACAGCGTCGTCCGCGGCGTCCAGGGCAAGGTCATCAACAACGAGTTCATCCAGGAAGTCGAAGTCAAGACCGGCGGCTATCAGGCCGAGTTCGGCCGCTCGACCGGCGGCATCATCAACGTCATCACCAAGTCGGGCGGAAACGAGTTCCACGGGGACGTTTTCGGCAACTTCAGCCCCACCAGCTTCCGGTCGGACCAGAGGCACGATGCGGGCGACAAGTTCAACACCACGTTCGACGAAGTGCAGGAGCTCGACTACGGCGTGGACCTCGGCGGTTTCATCGTCAAGGACCGCCTCTGGTTCTTCACGGCGTACGACCGCATCGACAACGAGCGCGATCGCGTACCGATGGACTCGCCGTCGGTCCTAGGCCAGCACTTCCTCGAGGAGGACAACTACAACCTGTTCTCCGGGAAGCTGACCTGGAACATCGTGCAGGGCTCGACGCTCGTCGGCACGTACTTCCGGGACCCGGAAGTGCGCACCGGCGCCGTCTTCACGCCGACCGGGACCGACCCCAACTCCTACGCCGGCCGTCAGGACATCGGCTCGGAGGACTACGCGGGACGGTTCAACCAGCTCTTCGGTTCCTTCGGCGTGCTGACCCTGCAGTACTCGAAGCACAACGACAAGTTCCGATTCAAGCCGCTCGACCCCACCCGGGCGGGAATCCAGGATCGGACCGTCGCGGCCGACTATCCGAACCACCCGATCTTCGTGGGCTTCGGTGCCGTGCCGGGATACCGCCTCAACAACGAGGGGGAGCGCGACGAGTACGTCGGGAATTTCACGGCCTACTTCGGCAACCACGAGCTGAAGTTGGGCGGCGACTACCTCGACCAGGTGACCACCGACAACTCGTTCTACACGGGCCAGCAGCGAGTCCGCGTTTACAATTGCAGCACGAACCCCGCCTCGTCGAGCTTCTGCCCGGAGGGTGAGGGCGTGAGCTTCACGAACTACCAGGGGGACGTCCGGCGCGTCTACTTCCAGCACGCGTACTACACGAGCTCGTCGACCGGCTTCGACCTTCTCCCGTTCACGAACTCGGCGCCGCCTTCCCAGGGCTGGTCGGCATTCATCCAGGACTCCTGGAGGATCATGCCGCGCCTGACCTTGAACGCTGGCGTGCGCTACGACACCGAGCAGATCAAGAACGGCGTCGAGGAGACCGTCATTGACCTCAAGGACGAGTGGCAGCCGCGCGTCGGGGTCGTCTACGACTGGAAGGGTGACGGCTCGACCAAGCTGTACGCCTCCTACGGCCGCTTCTATTACATGATCCCGAACGACCTGAACGTCCGCGTCTACGGCGCTCAGTTCACGAGGATCACGTGGAACTACGACGGACCACACTCCTTCAACGAGGAGCCGCCTCCCGGCGGATATGGCACCGGTCAGGGCGGGCCCGGAACGGGTCCGCCGCGTCGCAACACGCTCGTCCAGGGCGCGGCCGATGAGCCGGTGGACGAAGGCATCAAGGGCCAGTACCAGGACGAGTTCACTCTGGGCGGCGAGATGGCCCTGACCCCGACCTTCGCGGTTGGCGTGAAGGGCATGTACCGCAAGCTCGGACGCGCGATCGAGGACCGCTGCGACCTCGACGGCAGCGCGGACATCAACCAGGGTTCGACCTGCGCGATGGTCAACCCGGGTGCCGGCGGATTCTGGGGCTCTGGGAATTTCCCCTGGTGCGACAACGCCGGCGACCCGTTCGTGTCACCCACTGCCGGTCAGTGCTCGACGGATCCGGACTCGGACATCTTCGGGGCCCCGACGCCCTCGATCCCGAAGGCCAACCGGAAGTACCGCGGCATCGAGCTGACCGCGAGGAAGACGTTCAGCCAGAACCTGTGGGCGCAGGCTTCCTACATCTACTCGAAGCTCACGGGCAACTACGACGGCGCGGTGCGCGTGGCGTCGGGCCAGACCGACCCCGGCATCAACGCCGACTACGACTACTTCCTTTTCGCTCGCAATGGTCAAGGCCGCCTCTTTCTCGACCGGCCGCATCAGTTCCGGCTGGATGCCGTGTACACGGCCCCCTTCGGGTTGAATGTCGGTCTGGGCACGTACTACCGCAGCGGTCCTCCGGTCTCGCGCTATGGCTGGTACAACGTGTTCTACCCGGACCTGCTGCACCTCGTCCCGCGCGGGAACGACAAGACGGTCTCCAACGGGCGTCTGACGGGGCAGTACGAGGCCAACCTCTCGGTCGGCTGGACGTTCAACCTGGGTGCGGTCTCGATCACGCCGCAGATCTACGTGTTCAACCTGCTCGACCGGCAGGGCGTCACGGACGTCCTCGAGGACTTCAACACGGACGGCACGTTCTGTCTCGACACGGCCGGCTGCGGCCTGAACATCAACGAGGAAACGGGCCAGCCGTGGCTGACCCAGCGCAACTTCGACCGGCTGGGCACGATCCCGTATGGACAGCCGGTGCCCCAGGAAGACTGGGCGAAGCCGTCGGGTCGTCAGGATCCGCGGCAGATTCGTGCGGCTCTCAAGATCTCGTTCTAATCTCCTTCTAATGTTTCGGCGGGGGGCCTTCGGGGCCCCCCTTTTTCTTGGGGACAGACCACGGTTTTCTTGGACGCTCCGCGCGGTCTAGGCCTTCCGAAAACCGTGGTCTGTCCCCGTTTTCCGGCGTAGGATTCGAGAGTCCCGGAGGTATCCATGAAACGCGCACTGCTTTCTTTGTTCGCAATCCTGTTTGCGGTCTCGCTCGGTGCCGCCGATCTGCCGAAGCTCCTCCAGAAAG
>DASUAD010000327.1:0-3504 GCA_035763965.1 Thermoanaerobaculia bacterium
GAGGAGTTCATCGAGACCCGGTTCGACGCCGTGGTCACCGTGTGCGACTCGGCGGCGCAGGACTGCCCGGTCTGGCCCCACGCGGTGCGGATCGAGCACTGGTCGATCGAGGACCCTTCCTGGGCCGATCCGGCGTCCCGATGGGAGAGATTCCGCGAGACCCGCGACGACCTGCGGCGCCGGATCTCCGAACTGGTCGCGTCGCTCTGGACTCCCTGATTCCTGGGCTCCCGCAAGGGCGGCCCGCGCCGCCGCGAGAACTCCCTCCGGGAGAGGGCGGGGTGAGGGGGCTGACCGCGCTCGGCCTACCGAGCCTCGTCGAAAGCCGCGCCCGCGTTCTCCCTGAAGCGCCGCGGGTATCCGTTCCAGTCCTTGTATGCCGGGAGCTCCGCCCCGGCGACGAAGGCCTCCCGGGACTTTCCCACCGCCCGAGCCGTCTTCGCGAGGTCCGTCAGGTCCGCGATGTATTGCCGGAACGCGCGGACTCCGGAAACGTCGGTGACCTCGCCGTGGCCCGGGATGGTCGTCACTTCCGGTTCCAGACGCGCCAGAACGGAATCGAGCGCGGTCCGGTATCCCTTCGGGGTTCCTCCGCCTTTGACGTCGATCACCGGAATCACCTTGTTGAAGAGCAGGTCCCCCATGTGGAGGACTCTCGCCTTCTCGAAGTAAACGACGCTGTCGCCATCGGTGTGCGCCGGCGCCGTGTGCCAGACGTGGATGGTCTCGTTGCCGAGGTAGATCCGCAGGTCCGAATCGAACGTCACGAAAGGTGCGGGGATCTCCTCGACGCGGACCTTCTTGGCCCAGGAGATCATTTCCTCGAGACGCACGGCGAACTCTTCGTTCCCGCTCTTTCTCGCGGCCTCGGCGCGGGCCGGATAGTCCCTGAGGATCTCGGCCGGCGAGGCGACCATGCGCTTCCGCACGTTGTCGTGCGCGATGATGATCGCGAACCGCTTGAACACATCGTTCCCGCCGACGTGGTCGGGATGGTGATGCGTGTTCACGAGGTACTTGATCGGCTTGTCGGTGACGGACTTGATCTTCGCGACGATGCCGGGCGCGAGGTCCCGAAACTGCGAATCGACGACCAGGACGGCGTCCTCGCCGGCGAAAAAGCCGACGTTGCCGCCACGCCCGTACAGGGCGTAGACGCCCCCCGCGAGCGGCTGGAGCCGGAACGGGTCAGTGGGGGCCTGCCGGTGGTGGCTCTGGGCGAGCCCGATCACACCGGCCGCGAACGCAAGGACGAGTCCGACTGCGGTTCTCTTCATCGCGGCGACTCTAGTCGATCGGCGCTGGCGTAAGAAAGGCGCAACTGCTAGTCTCGGGGTCGGTGTTGAAGCGGATTTCCAACCCGCCCAACCCGTGGGCGGCGACCTCGGTCGAGTGGATCGGCGAGCCTCCTCCCGCCGATCTCGAGGTCTACGAGGAGGAGGTCCGGCGCGCGCTCTCCGAGAACGAGAGCCCCGACGTGGGGTTCCGCTGGAGCCTGAACCCGTACCGTGGATGTTTTTCCGCGTGCGCGTACTGCATGTCGGGGGAAACGCAGATCCTGATGGCAGATTCGACGATCCGGCGTCTGGAACAGGTCCGGCCAGGCGATGAGGTCTACGGCGTTCAATCCCGAGGAGGCTTGCTCCGTTACGTCAAGACGAGTGTGCTCGCTCAGTGGCAGACTTTGAAGCCCGCCTACCGCGTCGTGCTCTGCGACGGAACCGAACTCATCGCGAGCGGCGATCATCGGTTTCTGACACAGCGCGGCTGGAAGAATGTCGCCGACTTGAAACGTGGCCAGCATGGACGACCCCACCTGACGCTGCGCAACCGGCTGAGAGGTATCGGAAGACTCACGCAGCCTGCGCAGGAAGACGAGTCCTACAAACAGGGTTACCTTTGCGGCATGATCCGCGGAGACGGACTGCTCGGCGCATACCGATACTCTCCGACTCAGCCGGACAGAAGGATCTATCAGTTTCGGCTCGCCCTGACCGACTCGGATGGTCTTTCGAGAGCCAAGAGGTACCTCGAAGAGATTCGGATCGCGACGCACGACTTCGTTTTTCAGCGGGCGTTCGGAAATCGACGCCAACTGCTCGCGATTCGCACGAGTTCCCGAGCGCACTACAACAGAATCGGCCAGGTCATCGCATGGCAGGCCGCGGCCTCGGCAAGCTGGTGCCGGGGCTTTCTCGCCGGAATCTTCGACGCCGAGGGCAGCTATAGCAGGGGCGTCTTGCGAATCTCGAATACCGATCCCGAGATCCTCAAGTGGGTCGTAGTCTGCCTCCAAGTCTTCGGTTTCGACTATGCCGTGGAAGCGCCCGGCGATGAGGGCAAGGCGCGAATGGTCCGTGTCCGGGGCGGCCTCCGGGAACACATGAGGTTCTTTCACTCGGTGATGCCGGCGATTCGGCGTAAACAAGACATCGCCGGCGGGGCGGTGAGGAGCGACGACCGCCTTCGAGTCGTCTCGATCGAACGTCTGGGAGTGGAGTTGCCCATGTACGACATCACGACGGGGACCGGCAACTTCATCGCGAACGGAGTCGTTTCCCACAACTGCTACGCCCGCTCGAGCCACCAGTACTGGGGCTTCGGCGCGGGCACCGACTTCGACCGCAAGATCGTCGTGAAGGTCAACGCCCCCGAAAAGCTGCGCGAGGAGTTCCTGCGCCCTTCCTGGAAGGGCGAGATGATCGCCTTCTCCGGCAACACGGACTGCTATCAGCCTCTCGAGGCCGTTTACGGCATCACCCGGCGATGCCTGGAGGTCTGCAGGGAGTTCCGAAACCCGGTCGGCGTCATCACGAAGCACGCGCTCGTCCGCCGCGACCTCGATCTTCTCGCCGCGATGTCGCGCGAGACCGATGTCTCGGTCACACTCTCGATCCCGTTCGCCGACGACCCGACCGCACGCGCGATCGAGCCGGGCGCCAGTCTCCCGTCGCAGCGGTTCGAGACCCTCCGCATGCTCTCGGACGCCGGCATCCGAACGGGAATCGGGATCGCTCCGGTCATTCCCGGCCTGAACGACAGCCACATTGCGGCGCTGCTCGAGCGCGCGAAGGAAGCCGGCGCCCGACGGGCCTTCATGATCCTCCTGCGGCTCTCCGGTCAGACCCTGCCGGTTTTCGAGGAGCGGCTCGCGGAGGCCTTCCCGGGTCGCGCGAGAAGGATCTGGAATGCGATCGAAGAGATGCGCGGCGGAAAGCGCAACGAGACCGCGTTCCACGAGCGCATGGT
This sequence comes from Thermoanaerobaculia bacterium, assembly GCA_035763965.1. Lineage (GTDB taxonomy): Bacteria > Acidobacteriota > Thermoanaerobaculia > UBA5066 > Gp7-AA6 > Gp7-AA6. The sequence continues at coordinate 3,250 of DASUAD010000327.1, forward strand.
CGGTCGCGGACCGCGCTGGGAGGCGATCGAGGCGCTCTTCGACGTCGAGTGCCGGCGCCTCGGCCTGAACGCGGGCGAAGAGGATGAGTCCGACGACCGTCCGTCTCAATTCCGCCGCCCTGCTGCGCAGGCCGACCTCTTCTCCGGCAGCTCGGGCTAGAGTCGCATCCGGGAGGCGAAGATGCAGGTCGGGATCTTGACTGGCGGAGGAGACGCGCCGGGCCTGAATGCGGTGATTCGCGCGGTGGTTCGCAA
>DASUAD010000328.1:0-7450 GCA_035763965.1 Thermoanaerobaculia bacterium
CATGCTCAAGGTGCACCCGCCGCATCAGCTCTTCCCCGCGAACGACTACCTCTTCGGAAACGACGCCCTCGCGGCAATCTACCGGACGGCGGAAGAGCAGGGCCGCCCCGTGATGATCCACACGGGGACTTCGGTGTTCCCTGGAGCGCGCAATCGCTTCGCCGATCCGATGACGGTCGACGACGTGGCGGTCGACTTCCCGAATCTCCGGATCGTGCTCGCCCACGCAGGGCGCCCCCTTTACATGTCGACGGCCGTGTTCCTGGCGCGCCGGCACCGCAACGTCCGCCTCGACCTGTCGGGCATTCCCCCGCGCAAGCTTCTCGAGTACCTTCCCCGTCTCGAAGAGATCTCCGACCGGTGCCTCTGGGGGACCGACTATCCGAGCCCGGGAGTCACGTCCATGCGCGCGAACGTGGAGCAATTTCTGGCGCTGCCCCTGTCCGATGCGGCCAAGAGGCGCATTCTCTTCGACAACGCGGAGGCGCTTCTGGGAGAACGGTAGCCGGGAAACGGGAAACGGGAAACGGAAAACGGCGAGAACGGGCTTCTTCGTTTCCCGTTTCCCGTTTTCCGTTTTACGATCGGCCCGAATGCGCATCCTCGTCGTCGGTGCCGGCGTCATGGGCCGGGGAATCGCCGGCCTCACGGCGCTCTCGGGCCACGAGACACTCGTCTTCGACGCGAACCCGGAGGCGCAGCGCCACGTCCGCGGGGCGATCGAGTCGTCATGGGCCCGCGCGGCGGAGCGAGGAAGGATTCCACAGGAAAAAGCGGAGAGCGGACGGCGGCTGCTCAAGGTCGTCGAGCGACTCAAGAACGCGGCGGAGGTCGATTTTGCGATCGAGGCGGTGCCGGAAGCGCTCGATTTGAAACGCATGGTGATGAGCGAGCTCGACGATCTCTGCCCCGACCGGACGATCCTGGCGTCGAACACGTCCTCGCTCTCGATCACCCGCATCGGCCGGGCCACGGGGAGGCGCGATCGCATCGTCGGGATTCACTTCTTCAACCCGGTCGCGGCGATGCCGCTGGTCGAGGTCGTGCGGGGCGAAGACACGTCCGAGCAGACGCTCGAGCGCGCGCTCGCGTTCGTGCGATCGCTCGGGAAGGAGACCATTTCGGTGAAGGACGCGCCCGGCTTCGCGACGTCGCGCCTCGGAGTCGCGCTCGGGCTCGAAGCGATGCGCATGGTCGAGGAAGGCGTTGCGCTTCCGGAAGACATCGATCGCGCGATGGAGCTCGGATACGGCCACCGCATGGGCCCATTGAAGACGAGCGACCTCGTGGGCCTCGACGTTCGCCTGGCGATCGCGGAGGGTCTCGCGTCGGAGCTTTCGGGCGAGCGGTTCGATCCACCGGAGATCCTGCGGCGGATGGTCGCGGAAGGGCGGACGGGAAAGAAATCCGGCGAAGGGTTCTATCGTTGGGAGGGAGACCGGCCGGTCGGCCGGAGAGACGCTTGAGCGACCGCCGCGGGCTCACCCTCGGGGTCGTGCTCTTCCTGCTCGGCGCGTTTTTCCTCCTCGCGCGGACTTTTCGGTTCTCGGGACCCGGCGTCACTCTCACGCTGATCGGAACGATCTTCCTGGCCCTCTCGGCAATCCGCGGCTTTCGGGGTCCCCTGCTGCCGGGTTGCGTTCTCCTCGGGCTCGGAGCGGGGTTTCTCCTCCGAACTCCGCTCGAGTGGCTGCTGCCCGGCTGGGCGACTCTCGTTCTCGGCCTCGGAGCGGGGTTTCTGCTGGTCGCGATCCTCGATCGGGTCTCGGGCCGCGGTGCGCGCCGCCCATCTCCGCTCGTGCCGGGCGTGATCCTCCTCGCGGTGGCGCTCTTCGGCGCCCTCGCCCGGCACACGCCGATCCTGGACGTGCTCTCCCGGATCGAGAATCTGTGGCCGTGGGCGCTGGTGTTAGCCGGACTGGTCCTGGTGGGTCAGGCGTTGATGCGAAGCCGGAAAACGTAAAACGAAAAGGGGAAACGACGCTTCGGTCTCGTTTCCCGTCTTCCGTTTCCCGTTTCCCGTCCTACGAGAGATCCAACAGCTTCGGCACCGGAGGGCGGGCGGCGCCCGGCGCCGGCGAGCTCCGCCGGATCGAGACGAGGCGGGACGTCAGCACAAGGAGGACGAGCGCCACCGCGACGAGCGCTCCGAAGAAGCCGGTCGAGAGCCGGTGATACCGGTCGAGCAGGAGGCGCGAGGGGTCGGCCGCCGGCAGGTTGTCGATCAACCCCGGGGCTTCCGCGCGAATCCTGTCCATCGGCGGGATGAGCAGCTCCCGGATGACGAGCGCGGCGAAGAACCCCGCGATCGGCAGGCGCGTCAGCAGGCTTCGGGTCAGCCGCGGGACGCCGTCCCTCGTCAGAAACAGCGAGGTGACGAAGAGGACCCCGAAGGCGACCTCGGCGAGCAGGCAGGCGCCCGAGAGCACCGGCGAGACCAGGCTCGCCGCCGTGTCGCGCGTGGGCAGGACCCGAAAGACCGCCGGAGCGACCACCGCCCCGAAGAAGAGGGCGGGACCGAGCGCCAGGGCGAGGGCTGCGTGGTGGAAAAAGAGGAGCAATCCCTCGAGCCGGCTATTCGGACGCATCCGCGACCCTATTCCGGCGCATATTCGGCGAGCGTGGCGGGAATCCGGCCCGCGGCGGCGCCCCGATCGAGGAGAGTCTGGACGGCGCGCCGGCCCTCGACTCCGTAGCCGCGAGTCCACTCGTTGACGTACATCCCCACGAACCGGTCGGCACGGGTCCGATCGAGCCCGCGCGCGTACTCGAGCGCATGGGAGAGGGCGTCGTCGCGGTGGGCGAGCCCGTACTCGATCGACCGTCGCAGCGCGCGGGAGATTCGTGCGATTCGCTCGGCTCCGAGGTCGCGGCGAACCACGTTGCCCCCGAGCGGCAACGGGAGCCCGGTGTCTGCCTTCCACCAGCGTCCGAGATCTTCGACCTCGAGGAGACCTTCGTCGGCGAACGTGAGCTGGCCCTCGTGGATGAGGAGCCCCGCCTCGAACCGACCGGAGACGACCTCCGGCTGAATTCGATCGAACGCGATTTCCTGTGTGCGCGCGCCCGGCGCCCACAGCGACAGCGCGAGCGCCGCCGTCGTCCGCCGGCCCGGTGTGGCGACGACTACCCTCCCTGAGGCAACCTCGTCGCGAGACACGGGCCGCTTCGACACGACGACCGGTCCGTAACCGTCGCCGAACGAGGCTCCGTGCGGAAGGAGGAGGTAGCGGTCGGTGAGATACGCGTAGGCGTGGAAGGAGACCGCGGTGACGTCGAGCTCACCCGCCATGGCGCGCCGGTTCAGAGACTCGATGTCGGAGAGCTCATGGGCGAAAACGAGACCTTCCGTGTCGACCCGACCGGCGGCGAGCCCGTAGAACATGAACGCGTCGTCGGAGTCCGGGCTGTGCGCCAGGGTGATTGAGGTCACGCGCGGATTCTAGTCGTGCGCTTGACATCCCACTCCGATGAGCAGCAGAATGCCGGCAACTCGAACCGCACGAAGTAGAAATAGTTGTTGTATCCGAGAGAGAAGAACCTAAAATTGAATCGCCGGAAGGGTTGCGGCCCATCCGGCGATCAGGACGTATGACCTGTCAATCGTTCGGCAGCGACAGACTGAAGGCGACACGCCCCTGCAAGGGGGCGGCAAAATTAGCACCTCGCCCCAAGGCTGTCAATCAGCTGTCGGGAGGGAGGTGACGTCATGGCCACGAAGAAAAAGGCCGCCAAGAAAGCCACAAAGAAGGGCGGCAAGAAGAAGAAGTAACTCAAGGATTTAGCGAAAACCCACGAGACTTCTGTGGGGGCCCGCGGGCCCCCTTTTTTTTGCCTTGACATTGGTCTTTTCTGGACAGATTTGGCCCGCCGCCGGGGCCCGGCTATATCAACATTGATATAGTTTTCCGATGTCGCTTCCGCACGTCCTGCTCGGGCTTCTCACGTCCCAACCGCGCACGGGATACGACCTCGCGCGGGCGATTCGCGACGACGTCGACCCGGTCTGGAAGGCGGAGATCTCCCAGATCTACCCTGAGCTCGCCCGCCTGCGGAGGGAGGGACTCGTCCTGCTCCGGGTGCTCGGCCCCCGACGCGGCCCCCATCGCAACCTCTACCGGGTGACCGCCGCCGGCCGCCGGGAGCTCCGTCGCTGGCTCCTCGAGCCTCCCCCGCCGCCCCGGGCGCGCGACGACGGACTCGCCCGGGTGGCATTCCTCGACTCCCTCTCCGCTCCCGAACGGCGGGCCGTGCTTCGCGCTTACGAGAGGGTTCTCGTCGGGGAGATCGCGAGGCTCCGGTCCGCGCCGCCTCCCGAGGGCTTCCGCCGGGACGCTCGCGACGGCGCAGTCGAGAAGCTCGAGGCGGCGCAGCGGTGGGCACACGCTCTCGCGCAGAAACCCTCTCTGACCCCCGGAAGCGAGGCTTCTCCGCGAGCGGAGCGCTCGCCGGCGGGAAAGAAGAAGTGAGGCTCGGGGCCGTCGTGCCCGCCGCGGGTTGGTCGCGACGGATGGGACGCGACAAGATTCTTCTTCCCTTCGGCGGAAGGACGATGCTCGAAACGATCCTTGCGAAGCTCGCCGAGGCGGGCGTCTCGCGGACCGCGGCTGTCCTGCGCCCGGACCTCTCCGAAGCCCATCGCCTCGCGCAGGCGGCGGGGGCCGAGGTCGTCCTGAACCCCGCGCCGGACGAGGAAATGCTCGCGTCCATCCGCCTGGGAATCGAGCGACTCGCCGGCTCTGTCGATGCGTTCTTCCTGTGGCCGGCGGACCATCCCGCCGTCCGGACCGAGACGCTCCGGGAACTCGCCGCGCACGCTTCGAGGCGGACCGCGGTGATTCCGGTTCACTCCGGCCGGCGCGGCCATCCGGCCCTCGTGGGGGTCCTCCTCGCACCCGAGATTGCACATCTTCCGGTGAACGCCGGCCTGCGCCAGCTGTGGCGCGATCGCGCGGACGCGGTCCTCGAGGTCGCCGTCGACGATCCCGGCGTTCTCGAGAACCTGGACGACCCGGAGAGCTACGAGCGCGCGCGGAGGAGAGAAGAAGTCGGAGGAGACCCGGGAGGAAAATCGGAGTAGAATTTTTTCAACTTCTCGGAGTCGCAATTGATCGGAGTCGTGCAGGCAGCCGCTTGAAACGGGCGGGCCGCGAGGCAAACCCGGGCCGCGCGATCGAAGACTCCTTCTTCGGAGAGGATCCGCTCCAGTCCTTCCGGCGGTTCGCCCTGCCGACCCGCTCGGGCCCGCCCGAAACCGACCCGCTCCACTGCCGGCACCTGCGGGGCAAAGGCTGGTCCGTGGTCCACCCGGCGGTCGAGCGGCCGGATTCGACCGAGCCGTTTCTCTGTCTGAAGACGCTGCGCAGCCAGGGACCGGACGGCCGCCGCGTACTGCCGGACACGTGCACCGATGAGCGGGGCTGCTTCGAGGCCGCGGACTGCTCGCACGAGTCCAGCTCCTGATTCGATCCCGTCCCTCCTTGGCGTCATAATCCCTTTCTCATGATTCGCGGTTCGACCGTCGCCCGCGTTATCGCCCTGATCGTTCTCGGGGCCGGAGCCGCCGCGATTTCGAACCTCACGGCCTCGACGGAGCGCAAGCTTGCCTGGATCGGCAGCTATCCCCGGGCGCTTGAGATCGGCGCTCCGGAGGGGACTCCTCCGGCTGCGACCCCGACGGTCGCGCCGGCCTCCCCCGCGCCGGCGACTCCCGTTCCGGCGCCTGGCGGCGCCCCGGAGATGGACGTCTCGAAGACTTTTCCGCCCCACCCGGACAAAGCGTCGGTCGAGATCGAGCCGGCGGACGTCGAACTCCTCTACGGCCGCAGGACTCTGTTTCTGGACGCCCGTCGCTCCTCCGTCTACGCCGAGGGGCACATCGCGGGGGCCCGCACCTTCCCGGTCTGGGAGTCGGACATCGACGCGCGGGTCAAGTCGCTGTACGAGGAGGGACTCGACCAGCAGGCGCCGATCGTCGTGTACTGCAGCGGCGGCGACTGCGAGGACTCCCACATGCTCGCCGAGAAACTCTACATGGTGGGATTCGACAACATCCTCATCTACAAAGACGGCTTCCCCGACTGGCAGAAGCGCGGTCTTCCAGTGAACCGGGGAGCGAACCCCTGAGACGACCCGCATCGGAGTGGCTCACCCACCCGTGGCTCGCCGTCCGCGTCCAGATCGGGCTCGGGATCGTCTTCGTGGTCGCGGCCATTCCGAAGGTCCTCGACCCGCCCAGTTTTGCCCACATGGTCTACAACTATCGGCTCGCGCCGGGAGGCCTCGTCAACGCGCTCGGCCTCGCGCTGCCGTGGGTCGAGCTCTTCGCGGGCGCCGCGCTCATTCTCGGAGTCTGGAAGCGCGAGGCGGCGATCCTGATCGGCATCATGCTCCTCGTCTTCATCGTCGCGATCGGCGTGAATCTCGCTCGCGGCCACGCCGTCGACTGCGGCTGCTTCAACGTCACGTCGGTGGGCAAGAGCCGCGAGGAGCTTCTGGCCGACATGCGGGGGGTTCTGATCCGGGACGTCGGGTTGCTGCTCTTAGTCGCCCACGTCCTCGCGGCGACCCGGCCCCCGAAGTGGAACCGGCCCTTGTCGTGATGTCAGGGGTACCTCCTCCCGCAAGCGGGGCGAGGGAGTTCTTTTAGAGGGCCGCCCGGGTGGGCGGGATCGCGCGCGGGACGGGACGGCGGCGCAGGTCCATCAGCACCTCGCGAGCCGCAGCCTTCAACGTTTCGAGGACGCCGTACCCGCTCGTCGCCGTGGCCTCGATCGTCGGCTCGCCCTTGATGTTCAGGCGGCGCCAGAGCTCTTCCGTCGGCAGCGACGAAGAAAGGTCTCGCTTGTTGAGCTGGAGCACATAGGGGATTTCGGCCAGATCCCGGTCGTAGCTCTTCAGGTGCCCGTCGAGGTTGCGGATCGCCTCGACGTTCGCGTGAAGGCGCGCCTCCTGCGAGTCCGCGACGAAGACGATCCCGTCGGCCCCGCGAAGGACCGCGCGCCGCGCGGCGTCGTAAAACACCTGCCCCGGCACCGTGTAGAGGTTCAGGTGGGTCCGGAACCCGCGCATTGCCGCGAGATCGACCGGCAGGAAATCGAAGAAGAGCGTGCGGTCCGTGTCGGTGGAAAGGGAGATCAGCCGGCCGCGGAGGTCCGGGCGGGTGTGTTCCGAGAGGTAGCGCAGGTTCGCCGTCTTGCCGCCCAGGCCGGGGCCGCAATAGACGATCTTGCAGTGAATCTCCCGTGAGGCGAGGTCAACGAGAGCCATCGGAAGACGGAAAACGGAAAACGGAAAGCGGAAAACGAGTCACTCGGAGAACAAACGGTCGATGTCCTCGTCCGTGATCTCCGCGAGAATGGGGCTCGATCGAGGAGTGCAGTACCGGCTCCCTCTGCATTCTCTCGGCAATCTCCCGGAACGCCTCCGCGAGCTCCGCGGTTGCCTGCCG
>DASUAD010000329.1:0-7051 GCA_035763965.1 Thermoanaerobaculia bacterium
ATCGGGATCATCGGCTCGCTCGTCGTCTGCACGATCATCTACATCATCATCTCCGGCGTGTTCACCGGGCTCATTCCGTACCCGGCGCTCAGGCAGACGCTCGCCACCGAGCAGGCCGAGCCGCTGACGCTCGCGATGAAGTACGTCGCGATGCCGAACTGGATGGTCGGCGTCGTCGCCTTCGGGTCGGTCGTCGCCCACACCGCGGTTCTGCTCGTTTTTCAGCTCGGGCAGCCGCGCATCTTCTTCGCCATGGCGCGGGACGGTCTGCTTCCCTCCACGTTCGCGAAGGTGCACCCGAGATTTCGAACACCGCACGTCACGACGATCCTGACCGGCGTCGCGGTCGGCGTGACGGCGATGTTCACGACGCTCGACGAGATGGTCAACCTGACGAACATCGGAACGCTGTTCGCGTTCATCCTGATCTGTCTCGGGATCATCATCCTGCGTTTCAAGGACCCGCGGCGGGAACGTCCCTTCCGGGTTCCCGGGGGACCGGTCCTCCTGCCCGTCTTCGGGATCGTCTGCTCTCTGGGTCTCATCTACTATCTGCCGCCGTCGTCCTGGTGGCGGTTCATCGGCTGGCTCGGAGTCGGGGCAGTGATCTACTTCCTTTACGGCTACCGCCACAGCCGCCTGCGGCATCCCCGGACCCCGCCGCGCCCGCCGGATTTCAACCCCGCGGGCCTGCCTCCGTCGGAGCTGTAGCCAGGTTCGTCGCAAATCGCGGCGTCCGGCGCCGGACGTCATGAATCGGCGCCGTTCCTTGGATCGCAGCGTGAGGAGTCTCCCAAAGGGAGGAGCCTCGCATTGCCGACAAAGCCACCCCGAGCCGTCTTGGGTCGCGGCGTGCGGAGTCTCGAGCCGCACGCGACCGACGGGGCAGCGGAGCTCCTGAAAAACGGGTCGGTCCATTGGATCTGCGGAAGCGGGAGCGAGTGAGGGATCAGGGGGTCGGTCGAGGCCCGCCTGCCGAGCCGACCCCCGGTGGCGAAGCCAGATCCCGAGCGAGCGAGAGCGACGGTACGGCCCGCTTCTTGCCTAAGCCCCCTGCGTGCCCAACGGATCGGACGAAGAACAGCGACGCCGCCTCGATCTGGTACTTCCCTGGTCGACGATCGGCAAGATCCTCGTCGCCGCGGTCGCGGTCTGGGTTTTCCTGAAGCTCTGGCTCCCGTTTCTGATGTTCCTGGTCGCGGTGCTGATCGCGGTCACGCTCTGGCCGGCGGTCGCGCGGCTCGAGCGCCGCAACGTCCCCCACGGGGTCGCAGTCGCGCTGGCGGGGCTCGTCCTCCTGGCGGTCATCCTCTCCTTCGTCGGCTTCATCCTGCCTCCCCTCGCCGGGCAGATGCTGCGGCTCGCCGAGGACTTTCCCCAGTACCGAACCCGAGTCGAGAGCCACGTCCCCCCCGACCAGCCGTTCCTGCGCGAGATCGTCACCGAGATCTTCGAGCTCCCCTCCTCGCCGGAGGTGAAAGCCTGGCTCGATCGCCCGCTCCTTTGGGGAAAGATCGCCGTCGGGGTGGTCGCGGTGACGTTCTTTCTCTTCGTCCTGTCGGTCTACCTTCTCCTCGACGGCAAACGCGTCTACGCCTGGCTTCTCGCGTACGTGCCGCGGCGCTACCGCGCACGCATGGCGCGAACCGTCCCGGAAATGTCCGAGGTCGTGTTCGCGTACGTCGGCGGGCAGCTCGCGACGTCGGTCCTGTGCACGGTCGTGACGTTCTCGGCGCTCACCGCGTTCCGCGTCCCCGCCGCGCTCCCCCTCGCTCTCCTCGCCGGCATCGCGGACGCCATCCCCATCGTCGGCGTCGTCGTCTCGACCCTTCCCGCCGTGCTCATGGCTCTCACGGTGTCGCCGGTCGCCGCCGCCGGAGTTCTGCTCGTCTACGTCGTGTACCACGTCCTCGAGACGTACGTGATCGTGCCGCGGATCTACGGGCGACGGCTGCAGCTCTCGACACTCGCAGTCCTGCTGGCGCTCGTCGTCGGGGGAACGCTGCAGGGAATCCTCGGTGCGATCCTGGTCCTGCCGCTCGTCGCGGCGTACCCGATCATCGAGCGCATCTGGCTGCACGAATACCTGTCCGACGAGGTCATTCACGACCATGCCGCGCTCGAGCGCGCTGCGGAGTCGGGGAGCGACACGGTGGTGCAGGCGATTCTCCGGGGACAGAAACACAAGGACGAGATCGCGCGCGAGACCGCCGTGCTACCCTCGAACCGGAGGTAACAGGCATGGTTCGTCGGCTCTCCCTCGTCGTCGTGGCGCTCTTCTTCTCCGGGCAGCTCCTCTCGGCCGAAATCACCACACAGAAGTTCAACTGGAGCCCGGTCAACGGCGTGCAGCGGCTCCACTTCGATTGGAACGACATCGCGATCTCGGAAATCCAGTTCGACCTCGGCGACACGATCAAGCCGCTCAAGACCTCCTCCGCGAAAGCGGTCGTCCGTGTGGACAACAACTCTGCGCGGGATCAGGAGGTCGGGATCGCGATCGCCCTCTTCGACGAGGATGGGACGATGCTCGCTGCGGGCAGCGGCGGGATCAAGGTCGGCGACCTCGACCGCGGCGAGCGGGACACGTTCACCGTCCGGTTCCCGTACGTCTACCGGAACATCAAGAACACGAAGTACTTCTTCCTGACGGTCGAGACGAAGCCGACCGGCAAGTGGAAGTACCAGCCGAAGACGAGGCCGACGGAACCTCCGGCCGCGGAATAGGCGTCGGGCTCCAGGGAAGGACCGCGCACCCCGCTGGCGCGGATTCTAGTCCGCCATGCCCGGGACGTCGCGCCCGGCGTATCCGGTCAGCTCGACGTAGGCGCGCCCCGTGACGGGCCTTCCGGAGCGCGTGGCTCTTACCGCGCACGCACCTTCCCAGTACGTCACGCCGGTCGAGCCGGGCGTCTCCAACTCCTGGTCGGGCACGAGCGGCTCGATCGTGACGTCGAGACCGATCGGCGTTACGGCGATCTGCCAGCCGGCGGGGTAACGCGCCTTCGATCGCGGCGAACGCCAGAAGCGGTTCTCTCGGAACCGGACGTCGCTCCACCGGACGCGCACCGGCGAGCCCCGGGCCGGTACGAACGTCCCTGACGAGAACGGCGTCGCGCTCCCGTCGGCGCGGCGCATCCGGTACAGCATCAGCTCCGAACCGTCGTCGAGCTGGAGCGCGAACCAATCCCAGCCCGCCGCGTCCTTCGGGAGCACGCCGGGCCCCCACTCGTGGTCGAACCACGCGGTCCCGGAGAGCGGCTCCGAGCGGGGGCCGCGCTTCACGATCCCTTTCGCCGCGAGCCGCGTGATCGAGACGTAATGGGAAAACTCGTCGCTGCCCGGCCCTTTGCGCGCGAGTCCGTTCTCGCCCTGCAGGACCGGGGGCTTCGCCGGCGTCAGCGTCAGCCGAAGTTCCCCCGCGCGTCCCGAGGCCGCGATCTCCTGGACGCCTCCGGGCATCTCGCGCGCGCTCCAGTCCTCGTTGGTGACGTCGAGCTTTCCCTCGGCCGCCCCCGCGACTCCCGGGAGTCCCAGGTGCATCTTCTCCTCGTATCGAAACTCCTTCCGGGCGACGTCGGTCCACGCGAAGTGCGCGAGGTGCAGGTCGCGCACCCGGAAGAACGTGAGCTGGAAGCCGTACGCGCGTCCCGCGCGGTCGGACAGGTGCCCCGTCCAGTACCACCACTCGACGGGCGCTTCGGGGTGCGAGCCATGATCGCGCGGGAACGAGAGGGGAGACGTCGCGAAGAGGAGCGCGATGGCTGTAACGAGAATCGTCCGGGTCACCGCTATTCCTCCGCCAGCGCGGAAACGGGATCGGCGGACGCCGCGATCTTCGCGGGCACGAGACCGGCGATGATCGATGCGGCGAGCACGATCGCCGCCGCGGCGGCGAGGCGCCCGGCAGGGACCTGCGGGACGACCGTCCACCCGAACGACTGCGGGTTGATCACGCCGAGGAGGAGCACCGCGAACGCCGCGCTGGCAACGAAGGCGGCGGCCGTGGCGACCAGTCCGGCGAGAAGCGCCTCGAGGAGCACCGCCCACCGCACCTGGGCACGCGAGGCACCGACCGCACGCAGCAACCCGAACGAGCGCCTCCGTTCCACCGCCGACGCGGTGAGAGCGTTGGCGATGCCGGCTACCGCGACCGCGACTGCGATCGCTTCGAGCGCCCCGGTCACAGCGAAGGTGCGGTCGAAGATACGGAGCACCTGATCGCGCAGCTCGCCGCTCGTGATCACTTCGATCGCGAAGCGGTCCCGCGCGCCGGAGAGGATCCGGCGGCGGAGATCCTCTGCCGGAACGCCGGAACGCGCGATCACCCCGGCGCTCGTGACGCGGGGGTCGCCGAAGAGCTCGAGGTCGAGCGACCGGTCGAGCAATACCGTCCCGCGGTCGTTCGAGAAGTCCCGGTAGACGCCGGCCACGCGGAACGCGCGAATGCCGCGGGGCGTGCGGATCGAGACCTCTTCGCCCGGACGGACGCCGTACCTCCGGGCGTACGGCTCGGACACGAAGACCTCCCGATTCCGTCGCGCGGCGTCGGCGACCGCCCGCGAGTCGCGGCCGTCCACGAGCGGCGCTCCGCCCGCCCGCGAGAGCACGCGGAAGTCGCTCGCGGCGATGCTGATCGTCCGACCGTCCCCGTCGAAGCCTTCCCGCGCGCGGAACGGATCGACGCCGGCGACCCCCGGGACCGACTCGAGGAATCGGACGATCGCGGGGGGAAGGTCGCCGACGACTCCTCCGCCGCGACCGGACGCCGGCCGCACCCACAGATCGGCGCGGAGGGTGGTGGCGACCCACGTCCGCACGGTCGCGCGCATCGAGGCGACCGTCGCGATCATTGCCAGCGACATGCCGAGGGCCATCGCGAGCGCCGTGACCGTAATGCCGTTGCGCGAGAGCGAGCCTCCGAAGAATCCGGAAGCCAGCCGTCCCGACGCGCCGAAGATCCGCTCGAGCGGCGGACGCGCCGCAGCGGCTCCGGCGCGACCGAGAGCCGGAGAGACGAGGGCGAGCGCCAATACGACGAGGGCGACCGCGGCGAACCCGAACCACGGAAAACCGGCGATCGGTCGGACGCGCGAGAACACGATTGCGAGTCCGACCGCGAGAGCCGCCGCGGCGATGCGCCTCGACAGGTGCAGGCGCCGCACCTCTTCGGCCGATCCGGGACGCATCGCAGGGGACGGGGGGACACGGGTCGCCTCCGCGGCGGGAAGAGCCGCCGCGAGGAGGGCCGACGTCATGCCGACGGCCGCGGCGGCGAGTACGGCCGGTCCGAACTCCGCGGGGGAGATCTTCGCCGCCGGCGCATAGACGCTCGTCACCGTGCCCGCGACGGTCGACAGCGCCGCGCGCGCGAGCGCCAGTCCGCCGAGCTCCCCCAGGATGACGCCCGCAGCGCCGACCGCGATTCCTTCGACGATGAATGCCGCGAACACGGACGCGCGCGACGCTCCGAGCGCTCTCAACGTCGCGATCTCCGGCCGGCGGCGGAGCACGGAGACCGAGACCGCGTTCGCCACGAGGAACATGCCGACGGCGAGCGTCAACGATCCGAGGGCGTTCAGGTTGAAACGGAAGGCCCGAGCCATGCGTCCCGCCGCCTCCGCGGCGCGGCCCGGCGCTTCGATCCAGAGGCCCGGCGGAAGGCGCCGCGTGAGCTCTTGCCGCACGGCGTCGCGGGAGACCTCCTGGTCGAGCACGACGTCCACGCGGTCGACGAATCCGATCTTCCCGAGAAGACGGCCCGCCGTGAAGACGTCCGTCACCAGAACGTCACCGCCCGAGGCGCGCGCGAGGCCCGAGAGCTCGAGGAGGCCTGCGACCGTGACTTCGGCGCGCATGCCGCCCGCGACGAGGCCCGCGCGCGAGCCGATCTCGAGCCGGTGTCGAGCGGCGAACGGCGCGGGCACGAGTATGGAACCCGGGGAGGCGAGCGCGACGCGGCCGGCGGCCGTCGAGGGAGCGACGAGGCGCATCTCGCGAACACTCGCGTCGCCTCCGTAGTCCGTCCCGAGGATCGCGACGATCTCACCGGACCCGTCGGCCATGACCGCGCTTCCGGAGACGAGTGGAGAAAACGAGCCGATCCGCCAGAGGAACCGCAGCCTCTCGAGATCCTCGAGCGGAACCCCCCGCGCTCCGACGACCGCGAGATCGCTCTTTCCCGCGATCGCACTCGCCGAGTCGCGGAACGATTCGCTGACGCTGCGGTTCGCGTGATGGATCGCCGCGACCGCGGACACGCCGATTGCGACTCCGAGAACCGGCACGAGCGCCCGGATCGGCCGGCGGCGGGCCGGGCCGGTGACGAGAGCGCGGAAGATGAGGCGGAAGGACGTCACGACTTAGCCACCCCTTCACCCCGCCCCTCTCCCGCAAGCGGGAGAGGGAGTTCTTGCGACCGCGTCGGTCGCTTCGCGACGACGCGGTGATCAGGCAATGTGTCCGTCCTTCAGCTCCACGATCCGATCGGCGCGTCGAGCAGCGGCCCCGGAGTGCGTCGCGAGGATCACCGTGACGCCGCGCTCCCGGCGAACGGCGTCGATCAGCTCGAGCACCTCTTCCCCGTGTCGTGAGTCGAGGTTTCCGGTGGGCTCGTCGGCGAGCAGGAGCCGCGCGCCAGTGACGAGCGCGCGCGCGATCGCGGCGCGCTGCATCTCGCCGCCCGAGAGCTCGTAGGGGTGCGCGTCGCCGCGCCGGGCAAGATCGACCCGGTCGAGGAGCTCGAGCGCGCGGTCGCCGGCGTCCCGCGCGCCGTCGAGCAGGCGCGGCAGCTCGACGTTTTCCCGGACGGTCAGGTGCGGAAGGAGGTTGAAGAACTGGAAGACCACTCCGACGTCGCGGCGCCGGTAGAGCGTCAACTGCGATTCTCCGAGAGCCGCGAGGTCCCTCCCGCCGACGACGATCGATCCGGACGTCGGGCTGTCGATTCCCGCCACGAGGTGGAGGAGGGTCGACTTGCCGCCTCCCGACGGGCCAACCACGGCGAGGAACTCGCCGGGCGCGACCGTGAGTTCGACGGAATCGAGCGCGA
>DASUAD010000330.1:0-2797 GCA_035763965.1 Thermoanaerobaculia bacterium
GCGGGCTCGCAGCTCCTCGCGCCGTCGTTCGACCCGAAGGACGGCGTGCAGTGCGAGTCGTGCCACGGACCCGGCTCGGCTCACGTCGAGGCAAGGGCCGCGAACCGCGTCGAACCGGCCACGGCGGGATTCCGGCGCTCCGAAGGGGAACGCGCGATCCAGGCGCGGTGCCAGGGGTGTCACGAGGGGACTTGCGGCGACTTCGACTTCGCGGCCGCGTGGCGGAAGATCGCTCACCCTTCGCCCCGTACACCCTGACCGGCCCGCCCCGGCGGTATCCTTCGGCGCCCGATGCCCGAAGGAAACACCATCCACCGCCTCGCCCGGGAGCAGACGCGCGACTTCGGGGGCCGGGTCGTGCGAGCCCGGTCGCCGCAGGGGCGCTTCGCGCGGGAGGCGCGCCGGCTCGACGGGCGAACGTTCCTCCGCGCCGACGCGCACGGAAAGCACCTCTTTCAATTCTGGGAGGAGGGGCGGATCGTCCACGTCCATCTCGGGATGGCCGGCGACTTCTACCGGTTCGAGGGGAGCGCTCCCCGCCCGAGGCCGACGGTCCGCCTTCGACTCGTCGCAGAGCCCGTCACGGTCGATCTGATCGGACCGCCGACCTGCGAGCTCATTACCGAGAGGGAGCGTCTGGCGATCCTCGCGAGACTCGGTCCCGATCCGCTTCGCGACGACTCCAACCCGGAATCGGTCCGCGCGGCGTTCCAGAAGCGCCCGCACCGTGCGATCGCAGACGCGCTGCTCGACCAGCGCGTCATCGCCGGTGTCGGCAACATCTATCGCAGCGAAGCACTATTCCTGACGGGAATCCATCCGCTGCGGCGGTCGGGGAAGGTTTCGTCGGAAGAGTGGCTCGCGCTCTGGGAGACGCTCCGCGCGCTCCTGCGCCGGGGGGTTGGCGAAGGAACGGTCACCGTCGACGCGAGCGAGGCGGTGCACCCGCGGGCGGTCGCCGAGCGCGCGAAGGACGAGGACGACTTCTACGTCTATCGAAAGACGATCTGCCGGCGCTGCGGGTCGAGGCTGCGCGAGCTGGCGGTCTCCGGGAGACGCATGTTCGCGTGCCCGAGCTGCCAGCCCGGGCGGCGAGGGATGACGCGGGGGGGCAACCTCAGGACGCCAGCAGCTGCTCGATCCGGTTCCGCACCTCGGCGTCGTCCCACGACATCGCGCCCTGCACGCGATAGAGCACCCGGCCGGCGGGGTTGACGATGTACGTCTCGGGATACTGGCTCGAGCCGAAGCGGGCCGCGGTCTTCGCGTCGGGATCGCGGTAGACGGGGATCTTGTTCGGGTTCTTCGCGTCGAAAGTGTCGATGACTTTCCAGTCCTTGTCGACCGAGACGGCGTAGAGCACGAGGTCGTCGCGCTTCCCGTACTTGTCCCAGAAACGGGAGAGCGCCGGGATCTCCTCGAGGCACGGCGGACACCACGTCGCCCAGAAGTGGACGATCAGGAACTTCCCGTTCTCCTTCGCGAG
This sequence comes from Thermoanaerobaculia bacterium, assembly GCA_035763965.1. Lineage (GTDB taxonomy): Bacteria > Acidobacteriota > Thermoanaerobaculia > UBA5066 > Gp7-AA6 > Gp7-AA6. The sequence goes on from DASUAD010000330.1 coordinate 1,487, forward strand.
ATCGATCTTCTTGCCCGAGCGGTCGAAGATCGGCAGCTCCGGCGCCGCGGAAAGGAAAGCGAGGGAGCCTGTCGGCGACTCCGGCGGCACCAGTGAACGGATCCAGATCGTCCCGACGACCGCGAGGGCCACGGCCGTCGCGATGGTCAGCAGCGTGCGGACTTTCATGCGGCCCTCGTGATGCGCCTTCGCCCGGCCGGACACGCTCCGGAAAGCGCGCATTCCGAGCAGAGCGAGGCGGCAAGAGACGGCCGGCAGATCCCGACCGTCCCGAGCTCGCACAGCGCGTAGTCGTAGCGGACCGGGTCCTCCGGGTCGAAGCGCGCCAGCCGGTCCGTGATCTCGCGCGCGGTCTTCCAGTCCGCCGCCTTGCGGCGGGTCAGGCCGAGCCGCCGCGCGACGCGATGCACGTGGGTGTCGGTCGGGATCACGAGGCGGCTGGTCGGGATCGTTCTCCAGAGGCCGAAGTCCATCTCGTCCTTTCGAACCATCCAGCGCAGGTAAAGGTTCCACCGTTTGCAGGCGGAACCCGACGCCGGGCTCGGGAAGAAGAACCGGATCGGCGAGTCCTCCGGCAGAGTCCGCCGGCCGAGCACGGGCCGCCAGTCGAGGGCGAGAATCCGCCCGACAGCGCGGGACAGCAGCCCGGCGACGTCAGCGTCCTCCGCGCGTTGTTCTCTCTCGAAGAACGCGCGGACCGAGCCCGCATCGGCGCGGGCTTTCCCGATGGCGTACAGGAGCGCGGCGGCGTCCCGGGCCGAATGGAACCGGTGCCGGAAACCGGCGAGCTCTTCCCGGGCGAATCGGCGGAAGTCCCCGATTCGATCGATCGCCTCCGCGGGCCGGGGACCGAGCGCGCCGAGCAGCCGCCCGACCGTCGCGAGGATCGTCTCGACCCGGCCGTAGGCGAAGGCCGACGCGATCCACGCGGCCGCCTCTCGGTCCTCGTCCCGAGCGTACGCCGCGGCGAAACGGATCGGGTCGCGCTGAACGATGGCGGCGGCGTAGGAGCGGGACAGGCGATTGAGTCGGTCGGCGAGCACGCGCTCCCGGGCGGAGAGATTTGACACTGTGTGCGGGGCGGATCTTAGCATCCGGATCGTTTCCTGCCGCTCGCCGACGATACGCGATCCGGGACCGCCTACGGTTGAGTGGCTCGGACGTTCAGAAGATCGACGGGAAGCGCGCTGTAGTTTTCGATCTCGATCTTCTTTTCCTTCGTGTCCCAGCTGATCTTCGCCGCCGGCACCATCTTGCCCTCACCTTTGCCGTCTTCGTCCAGGCGGAGCTCGATCAAGGTCAGCTGATACT
>DASUAD010000331.1:0-8850 GCA_035763965.1 Thermoanaerobaculia bacterium
TTCCTCGCGGGTCTGGCGCTCGCCATGGCGATCCTGCCGGAGGAGTTCCCCGTGATCCTGACGATCTTCTTCGCGCTCGGCGCCTGGCGAATCTCGCGACGGCGCGTCTTGACGCGCCGCCTCCCGGCAATCGAGAGCCTCGGCAGCGCGACCGTGCTCTGCGTCGACAAGACCGGAACGCTGACGCAGAACCGGATGGCGGTGCGGAGGATTCTTTCCGACGGGAGCTTTCACGATGTCCCCGACGGGGACCAGCCGCTCCCCGACGCTGCGCGCGAGCTCGTCATACTCGCAATCTTCGCCAGCAAGCCCGACCCTTTCGATCCGATGGAACAGGCGATCCGCTCGCTCGGCCCGCGTGCGCAGCCGCGAACGGCCGAACCACAGGAGGGATGGGAGCTCGCGCGCGCCTATCCGCTCTCGCCCGAGCTCCTGGTCATGTCCCACGTCTGGAAATCGAGCGCGGACGGACACCATCTGGTCGCGGCGAAAGGAGCTCCCGAGGCCATCGCCGACCTCTGCCGGCTGGCATCCCCGGAGAGAGAGGCGCTCACGAACGCCGTCGAAGCTCTCGCCGCGCAGGGGCTGCGCGTGCTCGGGGTCGCCCGCGGAACGGTCGATTCACCCGAGCTCCCCGAGGCGCAGAGCGATTTCGCGTTCGAGTTCGTCGGGCTCCTCGGGCTCGCCGATCCGATCCGTCCGGAAGTGCCCGCCGCGATCCGCGAATGCCGGCAGGCCGGCATCCGTGTCGTGATGATCACCGGAGACTATCCGGTCACCGCGATCCAGGTTGCGCGGGACATCGGTCTCGCGCACGATCACGCGGTCGTCGTCCTCACGGGCTCGGACCTCGATCGAATGGACGACGTCTCTCTTCGCGAGCGGATCGAGTCGGTGGAAGTCTTCGCCCGCGTGAGACCGGAACAGAAGCTGCGGATCGTGCGGGCGCTCAAGGCGAACGGCGAGGTCGTCGCGATGACGGGCGACGGCGTCAACGATGCTCCGGCACTGAAAGCTTCGGACATGGGAATCGCGATGGGACAGCGCGGGACGGACGTGGCCCGCGAGGCGGCCGATCTCGTGCTCTTGGACGACGACTTCGCCTCGATCGTCGCCGCCGCGCGCATGGGCCGCCGGATCTTCGACAACCTCCGCAACGCCGGGGCCTACATCTTCGCCATCCACGTTCCAATCGCGGGGATGTCGATGCTGCCGATCCTCTTCGGTTGGCCGCTCGTCCTGATGCCCGTCCACATCGTCTTCCTCGAGCTCATCATCGACCCCGCCTGTTCGCTCGTCTTCGAGGCCGAGCCCGAGGAGGAGGACGTGATGGAGCGGCCTCCCCGGCGTCCGGAGGAGCCTCTCTTCTCGAAGAGGATCGTCGGTCTCGCTCTCCTCCAGGGCGCGGCGGTGCTCGCGATCGTTCTCCTGGTGTTCACGGTCGCGCTGCGGCGCGGCCAGGGTGCCGAGGACGCCCGGGCGCTGGCGTTCACCACGCTGATCGTCTCCAACCTCGCGCTCATCCTGGCGAACCGCAGCTGGACGCGGACCATCATCCAGTCCCTCCGCACGAGAAACGCCGCGCTCTTCTGGGTCCTCGGCGGAGCCGCGGGATTCCTCGCACTGCTGCTCTCGGTGCCGACTTTTCGCGAACTGTTCGGATTCTCGAAGCTCCACCTGGATGATCTCGCCCTGTGCCTCGGAGCCGGGCTCCTCTCCATCGCCTGGTTCGAAGGATTCAAGCTCCTGCGCGCCCGGAAGTCGCTGGGCGCCACGGCCGGAGCGGCGGGCTGATCCCCGCCGCGTGACGGGTCGCGGACCGGTCCGCGGTATGACCGGCGTCATGGGAACCGCCGGCTGCCGGGAGCATTCTCCGGCCATGAGCACGGGAACGATCGATCCGGCGATTCCGATCCGGGACCTGCTCGCGCGGATGCCGCACCTCGCGTCGGCCCTCGCAGAGCGGGGTCTCGACACCTGCTGCGGCGTCGTGCACCCGCTCGCCGAGGCGTGCGCCGCCCGGCGGATTCCTCTCGACGAGGTGATCGCCGACCTCGAGTCGGCGCACCGCACAGCGGAGGCGTACTCCATCGTCCCGCCGACGATGTCGATCCGGGAGATCCGCCGGCGCTTCCCGGCGACCGCTCCGGTTTTCGAGCGCTACGGTCTCGCCGACTGCGGCGGCCCGGACGGACCGGACGAACCAGTCGCCTGGTTCGCGACGGTCCACCGGCTTCCGTTCGAAGAGTTCCTGAGCGACCTGCGCCAGGCGGCCGTGCGGGACGCCGCCGCGGCGCCCCCGACGCCGGCGAACGCGATGCGCCCCTTCTCTCCGCACTTCATCCTGGGGTCGCTCTTCCTCACGTTGACGCTCGGCGCGACGACCGGGATGATCAACCTCCTGCGCATCGCGGCGGGCGGCGACGTGCCGATCTCGCACCGCCAGATCCATGGACACACGCAGGTACTCGGCTTCGCCGCGCTCTTCCTGATGGGGATCGCGTATCACGCGCTCCCGCGCATCCTCGGCATCGGCAGCCGGACGCCGCTCTCGTCGCGCGTCGCTTTCTGGCTGATGTTCGGCGGCGTGATCCTCCGGAACGTGGGTCAGCCGCTCGGTTTCTATCCGGTGGGCCGCGTGGTCTCGCTCTTCTCGGCGGGCATGGAGCTCGCGGCGGGATTGCTCTTCGCCACGTTCGTATTCGGCCTCCTCCGAACGATGCGGGAGGGCAAGTACGACCGGACCGATCCCATCGTCCGCTTCGTCCGCACCGGGACGCTCTTCCTGGTCGCCGCGCTCGTCGTCGTGGGCGCGCAGGGAATCTGGCTCGCGGGAAACCCGGAGACCTCGCTCCCCGCGTCGCTCACCGAGCCCTTCTACTTCCTCGCGCTGTACGGCTTCCTGCTCGCGTGGATCTACGGATTCGGGAACCGCGTCGTGTCGCTCTTCCTCGGAGTCGGAGCCGCGAGGCCGCGGACACCGGAGATCGCGATGGTCCTGCAGGTCGCGGCGGGTCCGCTCTATTGCGCCGGGTGGCTCCCGTTCGTCCCGACGCCAGTCGGTCTCGCGCTCCGGGACGCCGGTCTCGCGCTCGCGGCGCTCTCGGCTGTCGTCTACCTCGGCGGGAACGGGTTCCTCTGGAGAAGGTCGGAGTTCCCGGCGATGAAGGCTCCCGGATCCCCGACGTTCGCGATCCGCGCCGCCTTCGCCTGCCTGGGCCTGTGGGCGGCGCTCGAACTCGCCGCCGTGGCGCTCACCCGCACGACCTCGATCCCGGCGCAGAATCTCTGGTGGGCCGACGCGGGCCGACACGTCTTCACGATCGGGTTCCTGACGCTTCTGATCGTCGGAATGAGCCTGCGCATCCTGCCGGTGTTCTCGGGCAGGCGGCTGTGGTCGCCCGCGCTCGCGCGCGTGACGTACGCGCTCATCATCGCCGGCACCGCGCTGCGCCTCCTGCAGTATCCGGCGGCGTTCCGGCCCGTCTTCTACGAGGTCGGATCGTACATGGGTATCCCGATCGTTCTCGGGCTGGTGCTTTTCACCGTCAATCTGTTTCGAACGATGCGTGGAAAGCCCGGAAAGACGCCCGCCGCGCGGCAACGGCGGCCGGAATTCACGTCGAGCCTGCCGGTTCGCGGCATCTGATGAATTTTCATCAGATGGCCAACACCTGGCCATACGAGGATCGCTCCGAGGGGAGACGATGATCGGAACGCGACCTTCGACACGGAGCTCGGAACTTCGGGCTCGGCGCTCTTGCGCGGTTTCGATTCGGACGTCCATTCATCGTTTCCGGCCTGAGTTCCTCCTTCCGCCGGGCCCATCCCTGGCCCGGTCCTTTGCCAGCGGTACTGCGGTGACATGCCCCGCTCCGTCGCGCCGCTCGGCTTCGAAACAGGTCGGATTCTCCCCATACCACGGGCCGGTCTAGACGCCGCACCCCCCTGGCGCGTCCAGGTAACGTCCGACCGGCCCGTTTCCTTTGCTCTGTCGCGGCGCTCGCTGCGCGAAAGCGCAGCGACTGCGCCGCCTCGGGAACTCCCTCGCCCCGCGCGCGGGGAGAGGGCCGGGGCGAGGGGGCTGATTTCGCCACGCTGCTCTGTCGCGGCGCGCCGCTGACGCTCCCGCGGGCTCGACGAACGAGCCGATTCCTATAATCGGCGGGTGCCGACGCGGCCGCCGATTCCCTTCAGCGCGATCCCCGCGCTCTCATCGCTCACCCGGGACGATCGAGAGGCTCTCGAACCTCTCTGCGAGCTTCGTGCCTACGAGAAGGGGGCGAAGATCTTCGAAGAGGGGGATCCCGCCGACGACATCTACTTTCTCTTCCTCGGCCGCGTCAAGGTCGTCAAGATGGCCGGCGACCGCGACCTGATCCTCGAAATCCTGGGACCGGGCGAACCGGTCGGCGCCGTGGCGGTCTACGAACGTCGTCCGTTCCCGGCCACGGCGATCGCGCTCGAATCCTGCGGCGTCATCTCCATCCCGAGCCGCGAGTTCTTCTCGCTGCTCGAGAAGCGCCCGGAGATCACCCGACGGCTGCTCGCCGGGCTGACGATGCGTCTCATGGCGCTCAATCGGCGAATGGCCGACATGACGGGTTCGGTGGAACACCGCATCGGGCGGCTGTTCTCGACTCTCGCCGAGCGCACGGGCCGGAAGACGGGAGACGGCGTCTTCGTTCCGATCGCGCTCTCGCGCCAGGACGTCGCGGACCTCGTGGGGACGACCATCGAGACGGCAATCCGCGTAATGAGCCGCTGGCACAAGGAGGGAATCGTCGAGACGGACAGGAAGGGTTTCCTGATCCGCGACCCGGATGCGCTCGCGGCGCTCTCGACCGAGACCTAGCCGGGCCTCTACGCAGCGGCCGAACCGCGCGCCCGCATCTTCCACGCGACATAGGGGCGCGCGAGGAAGCGCAGCGCGGCGCGCTCGAAGTCGTACAGGCGGGAGCCGAAGCTCGGCTCGACCAAATCCGCACATTCCTCGGGCTGGACGACGAGCGACACCTCGATCGGAAGGACGCCGATCGGGAGCTGCGCCTCCCGGCACGCGTCATAGACGTGCGCGAAGACCTCCTTCATTGCATCGGGATCCGGCGGCGGAACGTCCTCCATCTCGCTGCCGATGGTGGGACGGAAGATGCAGACCGTCGGAAATGCGCCGGCGGAGACGATGCGATCGATTCCGCGCTTCGTCGCCTCGATCGGCTCGACGCCCGCGATGATCTCTCCCGAGACGCGTCCGCGTCCGAGCCGCTTCGCCGAGTACTCCATTGCTTCGAAGAATGCCGCCTGGCCGAGCGTCTCCGCCTTCCCGGGACAGATCTGCGCGAAGACCTCGGGATCCTCGAACTCGTAACAGAAGGAGAAGTGATCGGCGCCCGCCTCCATCAGAACGTCGTACTCGTGAAACATCCGGCGCGGAACCGGCATGCACTGAACGCCGATGAAACCGCCGACCTTCTGTCGCAGCGCGCGCACGAAAGGTTCGCACTGCCGCAACCCGTGGATCGGCTCGAGGCGATCGACCTCCTCGTAGTGGTACCCGGTGTTCAGATGGGTGAAGACCGATTTCGACTCGTCCCGCGCGGCGGTCGCGACCTCCACGACGTCCTCGACTTTCTTGCGCGCCTGTTCGATCGAGCCGACGTTCTTTCCGGTCGTGCAGAACTTGCACGCCCGCGACGGCCGGGAGGCCCAGAAGAGGCAGGACGTCGAAACGTAGATTCCGAGGTAGTTGCCCTGGAGCACGCCGATCCGGCTCATCTCGACACCGCTCGACGTCCGCCGCGAATACCAGCCGGGCTCTTCGGGCAGCGCGGCGGCATATCCCTCGCCGCTTCGCTCGTCGAGGATCCAGTAGCCATCGGGCTGCTTGAGCAGATGAAAAGGCGACTTCTCGGCAAATCGCTCGGCGGTCGGCACGTTGACCCAGTGATTCCGCCGGTTCCCGCGAATCACGAGCTCGAGGCCGGAGCCGAGGCCGGCCCGTGTCCGTGCGATCCGGCGCCCCTCGGCCGAGACCTCGTCGATCGAGTCGATCCGGATCCCGCGGCAGAAGAGTTCGATCTCGAGCTCGACGGGTGAGAACATCGGGCCTCCTCCTCCGCGATTGTCGGCTCGCACCCCGCGAGCGGACATGACGAAGATCATGCGAAGCCCCGGTTCGCAACTGATGCGCTTGCATCATGCCGGTCCGAGGCGGCGGAGGTCTCCTATCCCCATGGAAATGAACATCCGTTTCCCAGGCGGCCTCGTCGTCGAAGCGGCCCTGGACGGCACCGCCGTCCGGACCGACCAGCCGGAGGCCGTCGGAGGGGGCGGCTCGGCGCCGTCCCCCTTCGACCTCTTTCTCGCCTCGATCGGCACGTGCGCCGGTTACTACGCCCTCCGGTTCTGTCAGGCGCGCGAACTTCCCACCGAGGGCATGACGCTGAAGCTGACGGCGGAGAAAGACCCGGCGGTCAAGCGGGTCACACACGTCACGATCGAGATCGACCTCCCACCCGACTTCCCGCCGCGATACCGCGAGGCGATCGTCCGGGCAACCGACCAGTGCAGCGTCAAGAGACACCTGCTCGATCCGCCGGAGATCGAGGTCGTGGCCCGGCAGTTTTCTCCGCTTCAGTCGCCGTCGACGGTCGCTCCCACGCTGAACGCCTGAGACGCGACCGCGCTCGCGGGTTGCGGTACCCTCGATGCGCGAAAGGAGAGCCATGTCCCGGAACAGAACGATCGCTCTGGCCGCAGTGTCTCTCGTCCTCGTGGCGGCCTCCAGCCGACCCTCTGTGACCTCCCGTCTCGCCGCTCGCTTCGAGAACGACGTGCGCGTTCTCGCCTCCGACGAGATGGAAGGCCGCGGCCTCGGCACCCGGGGAATCGGCCGCGCGGCCGATTGGATCGAACGGCAGCTGAAGGCTCTCCGCCTGGAGCCCGCTTTCGCGGGAAGTTACCGTCAGCCATTCCCGGTCAAGACGGGCGTGCGTCGCGCGGAAGGCAACGAGCTCTCGGGCGCCTCGGCAGACGAGTGGACTCCCCTCGCCTCATCGAGCTCGGGCGTTTTCGACGGCGAGCTCGCTTTCGTCGGTTACGGGATCGAGGCGGCGCCGCTCTCGTACCAGGAGCTCTCGCCCGTGAACCTGCGCGGCAAGGTCGCGCTCATGCTCCGCTACGAACCGCAGGAAAAGGACGAGGCGTCGCGTTTCGACGGCCGGCGGCCGAGCCGCTGGTCCGCCATCCGTTACAAGGTCCACCGCGCGCGCGAAGCCGGAGCCGCCGCCGTCGCCTTCGTCACCGGCCCGCTTCAGGACGCCGAGCAGGACCGTCTCCCGGTGCTCGCCAACGACGGGCCGGAGAGCGCGGCCGGCATTCCCGTGATCCAGGTCAAGCGTGCGCTCGCTTCGAAGTGGCTCTCGCAGGCCGGGATCGACCTCCTCGAGTTCCAGAAGGCCGTGGACCAGGACTTGAGGCCGCGCTCCGTCGAATCCGTCGGCGTTCGCGTCAGCGGTCGCGTCGCGCTCGACGCGACCTACGCGGAGACCGCGAACGTCGCGGCGAAACTGCCGGGGAAAGGTTCGCTCGCGAACGAAGTGATCGTGATCGGCGCGCACTACGACCACCTGGGCTGGGGAGGCACCGGCTCCATGCGGCCGAACGAACGCGCGGTCCACAACGGCGCCGACGACAACGCGTCGGGAACGGCCGCGGTTCTCGTCGCGGCCGAGCGGTTGAAAGAGCTGGTGAAGAGCGCCCGGAACCGCCGCACGGTTTACTTCGTCCTCTTTTCGGCCGAGGAGTCCGGGATCGCCGGCTCTTCCTACTTCGTCGGGCACTCCCCCGTGCCGCTCGAGCAGATCCGCGCGATGGTCAACCTCGACATGGTCGGGAAGCTCCGTGACGATCAGCTCATCGCGTTCGGCGCGGAGTCTGCGCCGGAGTGGGCCGCGGCGCTCGAGACCGCGGCGAAGCCGCTCGGGCTGAAGCTGACGTCGAAGGGGGACGGTTACGGCCCGTCCGACCAGACCGCGTTCTACGCCTCGAAGATTCCGGTCCTCCACTTCTTCACGGGCGCGCACGAGCGCTACCACACGCCGGAGGACGACGCGGGCGCCATCGACTTCGCCGGAGGCGGCCGCGTGGCGGAAATGACGGCGCGCATGGGGGAACAGCTCGCGCTCGGAAGGCTCACTCCGACTTACGCCGTGGCCGCCGCGGCGCCGGCAATGCAGGGGGACAGCCGCGGCTACGGGGCGTATCTCGGCACCATTCCCGACTACCGCGCGATGGAGGATGCGAAAGGCGGCGTCCTCCTCTCCGACGTGCGTCCGGGAGGTCCCGCCGATCGCGCCGGACTCCGCGGCGGCGACCGCATCGTCGAGATGGCCGGCACGAAGATCGAAAACCTCTACGACATGACTTTCGCGCTCCAGGACAACAAGCCGGGCCAGACGATCGACGTCGTCGTGCTGCGAAACGGCCAGCGAATCACGCTGCGCGCGACGCTCGGGGAGCGGCGCGGAGCGGAGCCGGGCGCGGCCGCCCCGGCTCATCCCACGCCGCCGCCAACGCCGCCCGCCGGCGCGACCGCGGGCATCGCCGCCGGCAAGCCCTTCGAGGCGCGGTTCGAGGCAGAGCGCCATCTCCAGGACGTGCGGCAGCTCACGTTCGGCGGCGAAAACGCGGAGGCGTACTTCTCCCCCGACGGGACGAAGCTGATCTTTCAGGCCACGGTGCCGGGCGCCGCCTGCGACCAGCAGTTCGTCATGGATCTTTCGACCGGAGAGACGAAGCGGGTCTCGAGCGGCAAGGGACGGACGACGTGCGGATACTTCCGCTTCCCGC
>DASUAD010000332.1:0-2156 GCA_035763965.1 Thermoanaerobaculia bacterium
CGCAGGTCTCGAATCGCTCTCCGGCGGGCCCTCTCGTAGCCGTCGTGCTTCTTCACGATTTCCTCGAGGAATTCCGTCAGGAGACCGGAGATCGACGTATCCCGCTCGACCGCGAGCAGCTTCACCTTCCGAAGCAGGGAGCGCGACAGTGCCAGGGTGACGTTCCGGGTCTCGGCCGTGGTCCCCTTCTTCACGCGAAGGAGTGTAAAACGTAATTACGTGAGATCGGGAGCCGCCCGGCCCGACCTCGACCTCGAGGTTCTCCTCTTCTCTATTTGTCGCGACGGCCCGAGACGCCTCGCGCAGGCTCCCGGACCGAGATCGGAAGCCGATCGGCGAGCCTCTCGGTCAGCGCGTGAGACCCCGTGCGAGCAGAACGATCACGATGATCGGGACCGCGACGATTGCGCCGATGGCGAGGATCACGCCGGCCACGAAGAGCGAATCCTTCCTGCGGTCCCGCTCACCCTTGAGGGCCTCACGGAAGATCTCGACGTTCTTCGTGTTGGCCTTCCACGCCACGTCGAACAGGTCCCCGAGGAAGGGGACCAGGCCCACCACCGCTTCGATCGCGACGTTCGCGACCATGCGGGCGATCGCGGACCGCGGCAGCCGGGCCTGAATTCCGGCCGCCACGATCACCGCGGAAATGAGGGCGCCGACGAGGTCTCCGAGCCCCGGAACGAGGCCGATGATCCCGTCGAGCCCGACGCGCCACCGCCCGATCGGGATCGAGTTGTCCATCACCCACGCGAGCTTCTCGATCCACGCCTGGGGGCTCGGGGGACCGAAAGGTCTCCCGCTCGGCGTCGCCGGCGCGTCGCGCGAGAGGACCTCCGGCTCGAGGACCTTCCGGGGCGGGACAGGCGACGGGGGATTCACTGGAGCGGCCGGATGTCTCTCAGGTTGCCGTCGACAATGACGAGCTGAACGTGCGAGCCTTCCCCGAAGCGCAGGTACTGCTGGCGGGTCACGCGAAAACGATAGTGCGCCGTCGCCTCGCCTTCCTTCCCTTCGAAGACCAGGTAGTAATTGCCGGTGCCCGCGTAGCTCGCGCCACCCGTGCCCGGCGGGTCGTACTGCCGCTCGACAACGGTTGCGTCCACCGACTTCGACCCGAGGAACGGATCCTTCGAGCTCGACGCGCAAGCTGCGAGAACCGCGGTCGCGACCGCGAGAGCGAGCCCGAGCGCTTTCCTCGGTCTCTCCGTCACTTCTTCTCGCCCGCCATGCGCTCGATCTCCTCGCGCGCGCGGTCCACGATTCCCCGCATCGCACGGAGCAGCTCGGCCGAGAGCACCCGCCCCCCTTTGAACGCCGAGCGCCCGAGCGCCGAAAAGGAATTCCCGAGCTCGCGCATCTCGTCGATCACCGATCGCTCGGTTTCTTCTGTCTTCTGCTCTTCCTCCATGACGTCACTCCTTCCCGGGATCACCGGTGCAAGAGTCTTACCCTCGTTTCCCGTTTCCCGTTTCCCGTTTTCCGTCCTACCGCACCCGGACTCCGTTCTTGACGACTACGGCCGGGTTCTGCAGAAGTTCGATCGTCGTCAATACGTCTCCTCGCACGGCGATGATGTCGGCGTATCGGCCGGCCGCGAGCGTCCCGATGTCTTTCTCCCTCTTCAGGAACATCGCCGGCCAGCGCGTTGCTCCCGCGATCGCCTGCATGGGCGTCATCCCGAGCTTCACCCACGTCGCGAGCTCGCGCCACGTGGAGTCGGTGTGAAAGTTGCCCGGAATACCCGAATCCGTGCCGGCGATGAGCGTGACCCCGGTGTCGCGCAGCTGCCGGAACTTGTTCGCGAGGGTCGGAATGCGCCGGCGCACGAGCGTGAAGTACGGGAGACCCGCGATGTCCTCGAGCGACTTGCGGATCTCCGCGACGATGTCGGGTGCGAGGCCCTCCTGCCAGCGCGGATCGTTCAGCCGCTCCGGGAAGGAATCCGCGGTGTACTCGGATAGAAAAAGGGGCGCGATCGTCGGGCACCAGAAGAGGGTCTGGTTCCTCTTGCGCAGTCCCTGGAGGATGTCCTCCGGGTAGCCCGGCTCCGTCGCGAGCCCGGTGTGCTCGAAGCTGTCCACCCCGTACTTGATGCCCAGCCGGATCTCCTCTTCGCGGTGCGCGTGCGCGACGACCGGCTTTCCCCCTTTGTG
>DASUAD010000333.1:0-2571 GCA_035763965.1 Thermoanaerobaculia bacterium
AGCCGGCCGCACCGGTGGCGTCGCGCGAAAGCCGGTCGAACGGAACCGGGATCCAGAGTTCGCGGTCGTCCACGGGGAGCTCGACCTCCTCGGCCGGGGTGGGGTCCGTGGATTCGTAAAGGATGACGGCGTTCGGCGCGACTTCGATCTCACCCCGGAAGCGCGCAAAGTCCGCCCAGCGGAAGACCAGAAGAACATCGACCGCGTCTCCCTGGGCGAAGATCTCCCGCGCTGCGACGCGGACGGTGCAGGAGGACTCGCCCCCGCGGATCTGCGGGCCGTAGCCCTCGGTCTTGATGACGTGCAGGCCCTCGCGCGTGGCGACGGTGGCGATCAGGTCACCCATCGTCACCACTCCATCGCCTCCGGAACCCACCATTGCGATCGTCAAGTCGTTTGTGGACATAGACATGCAGTATTCCTTCCGCCGGCACCCGCGCCGGTCAGCCCGCAGTGTCTCGGAGAGACGCGGGTACCCGCATGATGCAAATGCCTCAGCTCCGGAAAACGCTCCCGGAGGGTCGCGAGCGCGCCGGACCGCCCCTTTCCGGCGACTTCTCACGACTTCCGTTCGAATCCGACCACTGCCACGCTCGAGTGAAATGGCGAAGAAGGCGGGAACCGTCGAACCGAACGAACCCGCCCGAGCCGTCGGCAGCCCTTCGTTCACTCCGATCGCCCTCCTCCTCGTCGCTGCGGGCGCAGACCTTCACGCTCAGTCGCGACCGGCCGCCTCGGCCGGCCGATTCGCGGTCCGTTACCGTCGTCGGCCGCTCGACCGCGACGAGGCGGATCCGGCGAGATATGTCCCCTGGCTGCGGGGTCCGGGGCGAGAATAGCGGCCTCGTGCATCGTCGGACTGTTCGCACGCGCCGCCTTCGGTCGGAAACCGATGCGGGAGACGTCCCGGAAATTCTCCCGCCGCACCTGAGACGGGTGGCCTGACCGGGAATGGGGCGGAGGGGCACCGTCCTCCCCGAGGACAGGCTGTCGGTCGTCATCGAGAACGAGGCTCGTCTCGAGGCCCTGCGGCGGACGTCGCTCCTCGACTCCCCACCCGAGGAGGCATTCGATCGGTTGACGCGCCTTGCGACGGCCGTGCTCCACGTGCCGATCGCACTGGTATCACTCGTCGACAGCAACCGGCATTTCTTCAAGAGCCAATGCGGGCTGTCCGAGCCCGTGGCGTCGCGGCGCCAGAGCCCTCTGACCAACTCGTTCTGCAAACACGTCATCGGATCGCGCGAGCCGCTCGTCGTGCCGGACGCCCGGCAGGATCCGTTCTTCCGGCACACCGTCGGCTCTTCCGACATCGAGGTGATCGCGTACGCGGGAGTCCCTCTGATCACCTCTGAGGGATACGCCCTCGGGACGTTCTGCATCGTGGACCAGGAGCCGCACGACTGGACGGACGAGGAGATCGGGATACTCGGGATTCTCGCGACTTCCACGATGTCCGAAATCGAGCTGCAGCGCGTCGTGCGCGAGCTCCGGGCCCTGACGGCGAACCTGCAGGGCCTCGTCGAGTCCCGGACCTCCGAGCTCCGGGCCGCCGAAGAGCGACAGCGCGTTCTCCTCGAGGTCAACAACGCCATCGTCACCTGTCTCGACCGGGATTCGCTGTTCTCGGCGACCGCGGCCGCGCTCCGGAGAGCGATCCCGTTCGACCGCGCGGCTCTCGTGCTCCACGATCCGGTCAAGGACGTTTTCAAGGTGCTGGGCGTCGCGGGCCCGGTGCCGTCGCCTTCCGCGATTCCGCTCGGAACCGAGTGGCCCCGGCACCAGACTCGCGCCGGTTGGGTCCTCGATCACGGCGAGCCGCTGCTGACGGTGGACCTGCGGGATTCGCCGCCGCTCCTCGAACACGCCGCCCTGATCAAGGAGGGGCTCCGCGCCGCGGTCTCGGTTCCGATGAAGGTCAAAGGGAAGATCATCGGGACGCTGAACGTCGCGAGCCGCGTGCCCGGCGGATATGGAGCCGACGAGGCTTCGTTGCTCGCCGCGATCGCCGAGCAGGTGGCGCTCGCCATCGAGAACCTTCTCGCCTACGAGCAGATCGCCGCCCTCAAGGCCGCTCTCGAGGAGGAGAAGGTCTACCTGCAGGAGGAGGTCCGGGCGGAAGCCGCCTTCGGCGACGTCGTCGGCGAGTCCCCGGCGGTACTCGGCGTCCTCGCGAGCGTGCGCAAGGTGGCGAGGACCGATTCGACGGTTCTCGTCACCGGCGAGACCGGCACCGGCAAGGAGCTGATCGTCCGCGCGATTCACGATCTCTCCCGGCGCAAGGACAAGCTCCTCGTGAAGGTGAATTGCGCCGCTCTTCCCGCCGGCGTGATCGAGAGTGAGCTGTTCGGGCACGAGAAAGGGGCGTTCACCGGCGCGCTCACACGGAAGGCCGGCCGGTTCGAACTCGCCAACAAGGGCACGCTCTTCCTCGACGAGGTCGGGGACCTTCCGCTGGAGCTGCAGGCGAAGCTGCTGCGCGTGCTGCAGGAGGGGGAGTTCGAGCGCGTCGGGGGGACGCAGACGTTGAAGGTGGACGTCCGCCTGATCGCGGCCACGAATCGCGACCTC
>DASUAD010000334.1:0-5409 GCA_035763965.1 Thermoanaerobaculia bacterium
CGACCGGAAGAGACGCAGCGCGTCCTCGAACTCGATCGCCGCCCGGCTGCGGGGCGGCCGACGCGACGGCGGGCGCCTCGCGTTTCGTCTCGCCGATCGAGCGATCGGCCTCTTTCGACTGTGCGGCACTGCGGCGCGAGAAGACATCCCCGGCCGCCGGTGCGTTCTCGCCGACTCGGAGATCCCCCAGCGGGCGGGATTCGGACGGCGATTCGCTCTTTCGCTGCGCCAGAGGCCGCGGTGGCGCGGGCGCCCTGTCGGCCGACGCCGGAGGCGGAGTCGCAGGCGCGGCCTCGGGAGCCGGAAGAGCCGCGGGCTGCCGCACCGTGATCGGAGTCGCGATCAAGAGCGCCAGGAGCGCGGTGAGCAGCAGGGCCGCCCACCCGAGATCGATTCGAAACCGCATCGGGAAGGGCGCTCGCGATCTGTTCGTGGATTGCACCTTGCGCAGGATCCTCGCCGCGAGGTCCGAGCGCGGCGGAACCGATCGCGCCGACCGGAAGAGACGCAGCGCGTCCTCGAACTCGATCGCCGCCCGGCGGCACTCCGCGCAACGGGCGCGGTGCGACTCGAATCTCGCCCTCTCGCCCGCAGGAAGATCGCCGTCGTGAAGCCGCGACAGGAACTCGACCGATCGGCCCGGATGGGCGTGTCCGTTTCCGTTCATGGGTTCTTCTCCGGGGTCAGGAGCGGAGCCAGGATGACGCGGAGTTGCCCCCGTCCCCGGGCAATCCGGGACTTCACCGTTCCGATGGGGAGCTCGAGCGAGATCGCGATCTCCTCGTAGCTCCACTCTTCGAGGTCGCGCAGCACGACCGGCAGCCGGAACTCGAGCGGCAGCTGCCGGAGCGCTCCGAGGACCGTCTCGCGAGACTCCTGCACGCGGGCATTCTCCTCCGGGCTCGAGGCACCCGACTCGTGCTCGGCAAGCGACTCCGAAGACGAGTCGTTGGCGAAGATTCGCCGAAACCGGCTGCGGGAACGATACCGATTCTTGATCGCGTTGTCGGCGATCGCAGCGAGCCACGCGCGCGGCGGCGCCTGGTCCCGGAAGCGGGGGAGTCCGCGATAGGCGCGGAGAAACACGTCCTGTGTGAGGTCGTCGGCGTCTTCCTCACCGACCGCCCGCACCATCCACCGATGCACCGCCTCCATGTGGCGCCGGACGAACTCGCCGAAAGAGGACTCGTCGCCCGCCCTGGCGCGGGCGATGAGCTCCTCGTCGGATACGGCGGGAGGAACGGTCTCCAACGGGCGGCGCCCCGCGAATGCCGCGATTGTACTTTCCACGTCCGAAGGCCCGTCCGACACGGTTTCGCTACCGGCGGCGGTCGGGATCCGGAGCGTAACTCGGCTCGAACCCGCGGGCGCGCTCGCGCGCCGCAAGAGCGTCATCCGGCCAGAGGAGCACGCCCAGCCGAACGAGCTCTCGGCGAAACTCGTACCGCAACGCGATCCGCGCGGCCGGGCGAGGTTCCTCGTCGAAGTCGACCCAGGCAACGGCGAAGTCGGTCTTCTCACCGATTCCCGTCGCAGCGAAGCGGTTGGTCTCCGGCCTTCCGCGCCGGGACTCGACGGACTTCTGCGGCGCCGCCGACTCCGCGCGCGGCGGGGCGGCCTCTCCGAGCGCCTCACCCGCGCGTTCATCGCGAGACGTGGCGCCGACCTGCCCGTCGACCGGCAGAGGCCACCGCCGCTTTTCGCGGAAGAAGACGGCTTCGATCGTTCCGACGTTTCGGGTGTCGCCGAGCCACCTCGCGTAGGAGCGGGAGGTCTCGGTGAAGAAAAACCTCCGCGATGTTTCTCCGGAGACCTGCCAGCCCGGGATGTCGATCGTCTGGCCGGGGCCGAGCACCCACTTGGTGGCTTCGTCTGCGGGAGTTCGCTTCGCGTCGATGACGTTGCGTCCATCCACCGACAGCGCGACCGCGACGCGTTCGGACGTCGGATTCGACACGCGCAGGGCGAAGGTCCGACCGCGGAGCGCCTCGACGTAGATCCGGCCGGCGTGCTCGTACTCCGGCGCCTCGCACCCGTCGACGATGACGGTGAGCGAGTACCGGTCCTTCGACGCGGCAGTGAGCGGCGATCCGGCGGCCAGCAGGCCGAGAAAGAGCGTAGCGGCGACGGTGCGGATTCTCATGCGACCCTCCTGTCGAGAGGGACACCGCCGCCCGTCCGTGGTTCCCGCCCGGGTCCGGGTCAGATCATTCCGAGCTGCCAGAACAGGAACGTGTAGATGTCCGCCTGCTCGTCCAGGATCTTCGTCGTCGGCTTGCCGGCTCCGTGTCCGGCCTTCGTCTCGACGCGGAGGAGGATCGGCTCGTCGCCCGCCTGCGCCGCCTGAAGACGCGCCGCGAGCTTCTTTCCGTGCCCCGGCGCGACGCGGTCGTCGGTGTCCGCCGTCGTCACGAGCGTCGCCGGGTACGAAACGCCCTCGCGCACGTTGTGGTACGGCGAGTACTTGTAGAGGAACGGGAAGTCCCCGGCGGCCTCGGAGCTTCCATATTCGGAGATCCAGTAGCGGCCGACGGTGAACTTCTGGTAGCGGAGCATGTCGGCGACCGGGACCTGGCAGATGACCGCGCCGTAGAGGTCGGGCCGCTGCATCTCGACCGCCGAAACGAGGAGCCCGCCGTTCGATCCCCCCTGGATCGCGATCCGCTGCGGCTTCGTCCAGCCGCTCGCGATCAGCCACTCGGCCGCCGCGATGAAGTCGTCGAACACGTTCTGCTTCTTCTCCCGCATCCCGGCCTGGTGCCACGCTTCGCCGTACTCCCCGCCGCCGCGGAGGTTCGGCACCGCGACGACCCCGTCTTTCTCGAGGAAGACGTATCGGGTCGCCGAGAAACCCGGCGTCTGGCTGACGTTGAAGCCGCCGTATGCCGTCAGGTAGACAGGCCGGCTTCCGTCCTTCTTCAGGCCCTTCCGATGAACGAGGAACATCGAGACCTTCGTGCCGTCCTTCGACGGGTACCACACCTGCTCGGTCGTATAGAGCGAAGGATCGAACTTGACCTCCGGCTTGGAGAAGAGAGCGAGCTGACGCCGGCGGAAGTCATAGCGGTAATTCGTCGGCGGCGTCGTGAAAGAGGAGAACGAAAGAAACACTACCGGATCGTTCACTTCGCCGGAGATTTCTCCGACAGAGCCGATGCCCGGAAGCTGGATCTCGCTCTCGAGCTTTCCGGAGAGGCTGCGAACTTCGAGCGCAGTCGAAGCGTTGCGGAGCTTCCGGACGACGAGCTTCCGGTTGAGGATGTACGCCCTCTGGATCGTGTCTTTCCCCGGGGACACGATCTCCTTGAACGGGGCGTCTTTGTTGCCGGCAGAGAGGGTGGTCAGGTCGACCGCGATGATCCGGCCGAGCGGCGCGTTGCGGTCCGTGCGCGCGTAGAGCTTTCCGTCCACGACCTCGGCGACCTGGTAGGCGTTGTCGTATCCGGTGAACACCGCGATCGGTTTCGCCCCGGGTTTCGTCAGATCGAGCACCCACACCTCGGTCTTGTTGCTCGCTCCCTTTCCGGGCAGGATGACGAGCCATTTGCCGTCCCAGGAGACGAACCCTCCGACCCCGACCTCCTTCTCGGTCGGCTTCTCGAAGAACATCCGGTCTCTTTCCTGCGCCTCGCCCAGACGGTGGTAGTAGAACTTCGGAAAGTAGTGCTCATCGCCGGCGGGAACGCTTCCCGGTTCCGGGTATCGCGTGTAGAAGAAGCCCTGTCCGTCGGGCGTCCACGAGATCCCGGAGAACTTCACCCACACGAGCCGGTCGGGGAGGTCCTTCCCGGTCGAGACGTCGCGGACGAAGATTTCCTGGCGATCGCTGCCGCTCTTCGAGACCGCATACCCGAGAAGCTGTCCATCCTTCGAAGGTGACGTGTTGGTCAGAGCGGCGGTGCCGTCGGCCGACATGGTGTTGGGATCGATCAGCACCCGCGGCTCGCCCTTCGCACCCTCCTGGACGAAGTAAACCGACTGGTTCTGGAGCCCGGTGTTCCGGGAAAAGAAGTAGCGGCGCCCCTTCTTCTCCGGGACACCGACCCTCGGATAGTCGAAGAGCTCGGTCAGGCGCGCCTTGACTTTCTCGCGCTCCGGTCGGTCCAGAACGCTCCGCGTGAGCGCGTTCTCGGCGTCCACCCAGGCCACGGTCGACGGGTCGTCCGGGTTCTCGAGGGAACGGTAGGGATCGGCGACTTTCGTTCCGTGGTAGTCCTCGACGAGGTCACCCTTCGGCGCCGCGGGGTACTCGTAGCCCGTCGTGCGGGCCGGAGCGGCAGCCGATGGGGCCGCTGCGGTCTGCTGGCCGAGTCCGGCCGGAGCGAGCGCCAGGGCTGCTGCGAACCCCGAGAAGAACAGAATGCGGGCAGGAACGCGGAAACTGTCGCGCATCGGAACCTCCAAAATGGCCAGCCGCTATTTAATACCGACTCGCGATCGGAAGCTCACGCACGGTCCCCGATCGTTCCCCTCACCCAGCCCTCTCTCCGCTCGCGGGAGAGGAACGAATCGCCCGTGTCGCTACGGGGCTCGAGGTGCCAGCTGCATGCTCGGGTCGTTCGTCCGGTTGTCGATGGTCGCGCCATACACGATCGCCCGACCGGAGACGACCTGGATCGTGATCGTGTCGTTTGCCGCCACCGGCGCTCCTTCGAGGAACGACCCCGAGTCCCGCTGCTCGAAATAGCTCGAAGGGTAGCTCCGGGTGAGGGACCGGGTCACAGTCCCGGCCGCGTTTCGAACCGTGATCGAGAGCGTCGCGCCCGCGCCGAGACTGCGCACGCCGACGTTGTAGCGGTAGAGCGCGGTGTCGGGGGGCGTGACGAGAATCGCGCGTTCGCCGGCGGCGAGCGCGTTGGCCGGAACCACCGGCTCCTCGCTGAATCCGGTCGTTCCGAGGGCGCCCGCGTCGTTGAAAACACGCACCACGACGAGCGGAGCCGGAAGGGCGTCCTCCGGCACGATGTCGAGGCTGCCGAGCCCGGTCAAGCCCATCGACGGTAGAAGGTCCGGGATCACGCGCGTCTCGCCCGGTTGCAGCACGTAGAGCACCGAGGGATCCGAGGCGGTGCCGACCGCTCCCTGCGGGTGGTAGACGAGGTGGCCACTGATCTGGGTCGAACGCGGGTTGTGAAGCTGAACCGTGCTCCGGAAGAAGGCTCCCCCGAGCGCTCCCGGCGTCGAGCCGACGACCGGCACGATTGCAGCGGGATCCGGAGACGGCGGCGGGACGTTGACCATGCCGGACGACTGGACGGAGAGCGTCGCGTTCGGGAATATCGTTCCCTGGGACGCCGTCACCGTGAACGTGACGTCGGTGTTGAAGCCGACGAAGCCCGGAACGTTTCCGGGCGACTGGCCGACCGGGCTTCCGCACGCCGTCAGTCGCCCGATTCCCACGAGGTCGCC
>DASUAD010000335.1:0-2226 GCA_035763965.1 Thermoanaerobaculia bacterium
ACATGGGGTCGAACATCGGCAAGGACAACGAGTTGATCTCGGTCGTCACGCAGGTCGTCAAGGAAGTGGCCACGGTTCCCGTGTGGGCGAAGCTCACGCCCTCGACGACCGACATCGTCGTCGAGGCACGGGGGGCGTTCCTCGGCGGCGCCGACGCCATTTCCTCTTCGAACACGTTCACGTCGCTGCCGGTGATCGATCCCGAGACGCTCGAGTTCGAGATGAACGTCGAGGGTTACGTCTCGACGGGAGGCCTCGGCGGCCCCGCGATCCTGCCGCTCTCTCTCGCGAAGATGTCCCAGATGACCGCCGCGTTCCCCGACAAGGAGTTCTCGGGAATCGGCGGCGTCTCCGAATTCGCGCACGCGCTCAACTACTTCCTGCTCGGGTGCGGGACCGTGCAGGTCTGCACCGCCGCGATGCTCGACCACGCCGTCGGGCCGAGCGTCATCAAGGGCCTCATCCGCGGCATGGAGGAGTTCCTCGAGAAGAACGCGCACCGGGGGTGGAAGAACCTCGAAGACTTCCGGGGGCTGCGCCGGGAGCGGATCGTGCCGCACTCGCAGATCAAGCGGCCGGAGGACTCCGGCTATCACGGCGGTTACGAGACGGAGACGCCGCCGGCGGCGCAGGCGAAAGGGACCAAGTGAGGAAGTCGGCGACCCCTCACCCCCGTCCCCTCTCCCGGCGGGAGAGGGGAGTCATGATCATCGCCCTCGCGGTTCTCGCCGCGCTCACCCTCTGCGCCGCGCAGGCCGCTCCGAAAAAGCCCGCGCCGCGCTCTCCGAAGCAGTACACGGTCGAGCAGTTCTACGCGACGATCGGAGTGCGCGACGCATCCTTCTCCTCCGACCAGAAGCGGATCCTCTTCTCTTCGAACCAGACCGGCGTCTACAACGTCTACAGCGTTCCCGTAGCCGGCGGCGCGCCGACGAACCTGACGGCGTCGGCAACAGACACGACCTACGCCGTCTCGTACTTCCCGAACGACGACCGCTTCCTCTACACCCGCGACCAGGGGGGCAACGAGCTCAATCACCTCTACGTCCGGGAACCCGACGGCAACGAGAAAGACCTGACGCCCGGCGAAAAGCTGAAAGCGGAGTTCAAGGACTGGAGCAGCGACCGGACCGCGTTCTGGGTCCAGACGAACGAGCGGGACCCCAGGTTCTTCGACCTCTACCGCTACGACGCGAAGACGTACGAGCGCACGCTCGCGTACAAGAACGGCTCCGGCTACGAGATCGGAGCGATCGCGCCGGACGGAAAATGGATCGCTCTGTTGAAGCCGAACACGACTTCCGACAGCGACATCTACCTCTGGAGCGCGGCGTCGAACGAGACGAAGCACATCACGCCCCACCAGGGCGTCGCCGACAACTCGCCGCAGGACTTCGATCCGGCTTCGGGCGCCCTCTACTACCTCTCGAACGAAGGCACGGAGTTCTCGCGCATCCGGCGCTACGACCTCGCGACCGGAAAGTCCGAAGACGTGGAGAAGCCGAGCTGGGACGTGCTCTCGTCCGCGTTTTCGAAGAACGGAAAGTACCGGATCACCCGGATCAACGAAGACGGGCGTACCGTCGTGCGGCTGTGGGAGACGGCGTCCGGCAAGGAGGTCCCGCTTCCGAAGTTGCAGGACGCAGACGTCACGACGGTACGATTCGCAGACAGCGAGAAGCGGATCGCGTTCTACGCGAACGGGAGCCGCTCGCCGAGCAACCTCTACACGCTCGAGCTCGGCAGCCGCGCACCGGTCCGGCTGACCGACTCGCTCCCGAAGGAGATCGACCCCGAGGACCTCGTCGAGTCCGAAGTCGTCCGCTTCAAGTCGTTCGACGGGATTGTGATCCCCTCGATCTATTACAAGCCGCATCAGGCGAGCGCGCGAAACAAGGTCCCGGCGATCGTGTGGGTCCACGGCGGCCCGGGAGACCAGACCCGCAAGGGATGGAGCGCGACGATCCAGTATCTCGTCAACCACGGCTACGCGGTTCTCGGTATCAACAACCGCGGCAGCTCCGGATACGGCAAGAGCTTCTACGTCGCCGACGACAAGAAGCACGGGAAAGAGCCGCTCTGGGACTGCGTCGAGGGGAAGAAATACCTGGCGCGCCTCCCGTACGTCGATCCGAGCCGGATCGCCATCCTCGGCGGCAGCTCCGGCGGCTACATGGTGCTCGCGGCGCTCGCCTATGAGCCTGAGGAGTTCGCGGTTGGCGTGGA
>DASUAD010000336.1:0-2222 GCA_035763965.1 Thermoanaerobaculia bacterium
GTTGAGCTTCCTGGGCGTCGTCTTCAACGCGGGCGAGCGCGTCGCGCGAGTGCGGATCACGAGCGGCAACGCAGCCCTCGGGCCGGCCGACAGCCCGCCGGGCACGGACGTCGCGGTCATGGACGACTTCATCTACGCGGAGCCACAGGGGGCCGTCACTCCGACGCCGACGGCCACACTGACTTCGACCCCATCGGCGAGCGCGAGCCCGACCCTGACGGCGACGTTTCCGCCGCCGCCAGGGCCGCCGACGTCGACGGCCGGCGGGGGTCCGCCGCTCGGCACCATTCCGACCCTGTCGTTCGGGATGCTGATGTTGCTCGCGCTCGGTCTGGCGACGGTCGCGGTCCTGCTGATCCGTCGGCTCTAGTCGGGCGTCGGCTGATCGCGCCGGCTACGACCTCCGGACTTCCGATCGGTCGCGGCCCGATCCCGCGCGCCGAAGACGCGCTCGAGCTCGTAGGGCGGCGTCACCTCGAGCTGGTCGTAGCGACAGTCCTGTGGCCGCTTGTCCGGACGCCAGCGGACGAACTGCGCGGCATGACGGAAGCGGGTCCCCTGCATGTGATCGTAGGCGACCTCGCACACCCGCTCGGGCCGCAGCGGCTCCCAGGAGAGGTCTTTGCCGCGGTTCCAGCGGCTCGTCGCCCCGGGAAGGCGCTGCCCCTTCGCGGCCGCGTCGTCCTGCGCCTCGGCCCAGTGACGCCAGGGATGTCCTTCGAGAGCGTTCTTGCGCAGCGGCGCGAGCTCGGCGACGAGCTGCTTTCGGACCGCGGTCGTGAACGCCGCGGTGACGCCGACGTGATGGAGCGTCCCGCCGTCGTCGTAGAGGCCGAGGAGGAGCGAGCCGACCATCGTGCCCGCGCCGTTCTTGTGCCACCGGAAGCCGGCGACGACGCAGTCGGCCGTGCGCCGGTGCTTGACCTTGATCATCGTCCGCTCGCCGGGGCGGTACGGTTCGTCGAGCCGCTTGGCCATCACGCCGTCGAGCCCGGCGCCCTCGAAGCGGCGGAACCAGTCGAGCGCGACGGCGCGGTCCCGCGTCGCCGGCGAAAGGTGCACGGGCGGGGCCGCGCGGGAGAGCGTCCGCTCGAGGCGTTCGCGCCGGACCTCGAGCGGCGTCTCGCGCAGGTCCTCGTCGTCGAGAGCGAGGAGGTCCCACGCGACGAAGGAGGCCGGCGTCTCCGCCGCCAGGAGCTTCACGCGCGATTCGGCCGGATGGATGCGGAGGAGAAGCGCCTCGAAGTCGAGTCCGGCGGCGCCGACGATGACGATCTCGCCGTCGAGGACGCATCGAGACGGGAGCGCGTCGATGAGCGGCGCGACGAGCTCCGGGAAATACCGGTTCATCGGTTTCTCGTCGCGGCTCTGGAGGAGGATCTCGTCGCCGTCGCGGAACACGAGCGTCCGGAACCCGTCCCACTTCGGCTCGAACTGCCAGCCCTCGCCGTCGGGCAGGGCATCCGCCGCGGTGGACAGCATCGGCGCGAGAGGCGGCGCGAAGGGGAGGCGCACGGGCGAAGGATTCTAGAGAACTGCTTCCGGAATGAGTGGAGTTGAGAAGACGGCCTATCCCTTGGCCGCTCGCTCGAGAGTCTCGATGTCGAGCTTGCCCATCTTCATCAATGCCGCCATGACCCTCTCCGATTTCTTCGCGTCTTTCAACAGCTCGCTCAGCACGGTCGGCACGACCTGCCACGACAGGCCGAACTTGTCTTTGAGCCAGCCGCACGGTCCCGGCTCGCCGCCCCCGGCCGTGAGCTTCGCCCACAGCTCGTCGATCTCTTTCTGCGTCTTGCAATTCACGACGAACGAAATGGCTTCGCTGAACTTGAATTGCGGGCCGCCGTTCAGAGCGACGAACTCCTGGCCCTCGATCTCGAAGGCGGCCGTCATGACCGAACCCTTCGGCCTTCCGGCCGCCTGGGCAGCCGAATCTCCATAGCGAGAGATGGTCTTGATCTTCGAGTTCCTGAAGATCGAGGTGTAGAAGCGCGCAGCTTCCTCGGCCTCCTTGTCGAACCAGAGCATGGGGGTGATCTTCTGATTGGCTGCTGCCATGGGTTCATCCTCCTCGGGTTGAGTCTCGTCAAACCTCCATCAACCGGCCGATTCTGGACCGGCTTCCACACGGACGACGAACAGAGACGCCGGATTTCGACAGGAATCGGTGCCCCTCACCCCGACCCTCTCCCGGCGGGAGAAGGGGACGTGCGGAGAAA
>DASUAD010000337.1:0-10436 GCA_035763965.1 Thermoanaerobaculia bacterium
GTTCACGTTCGTCTTCATCGCGACGTCG
Organism: Thermoanaerobaculia bacterium; assembly: GCA_035763965.1. Taxonomy (GTDB): domain Bacteria; phylum Acidobacteriota; class Thermoanaerobaculia; order UBA5066; family Gp7-AA6; genus Gp7-AA6. The sequence goes on from DASUAD010000337.1 coordinate 29, forward strand.
TCGCGGAGCTGACCGTGGACGTCCAGCCCGTCGCGCCCGCCGCCACCTAGCCCGGATCGGGCCCGCGCGCCCTCCGGTCGTCGAATTGACCGCGGGACGCGTCCCGGCCGCCGTCCCGGAGCGGCGGCCGGGGCCGAAGAACGCTAGTTCCGGATCGCGGTGAAGCTGATCGGGATCGTCGTGCTGCAGCTCGGCATCGGGGAGGACGTCGTGATCCGGACGGACCCGTTCCCCGTGGACGAGGTCGGCGAATCGAACGTTCCGTTCAGGGTGATCGTCGCGGCGACGCCGCTCGACGGAGTCACCATCGCCGCGAGCTGGAACGAGTTCCCGCTGATCAGCTGGGGAGTCTCCGGGGAGATCGTCGCGAAGGCGTCGGTGACGCCGCAGACCGGCCCCGCGAATCCAATCCCCAGGCGCACCAGCGCGTTGTTGGAAACGACGAAGGAGAAAGAGCACAGGTGCGCGGACCCCGACGTCGGCGTGCACGCCTGCGAAGTCGTCCCGCTCCAGCTCCCGTCGTACTGTCCGGGCGAAGTCCCCGCCTGCGTGATCGAGATCGTCTCGCCGGCGACCGAGAGCGAACCCGTGCGGGACGCCGCCGACGAGTTGGTCGCCACGCTGAACGCGATCGAGCCGTTTCCGACGTTCGATGCGGGGGCGACGATCGAGATGAAGGGGGAGTTGCTGACGGCGTTCCAGGCGCAGCCGGCCTGGGTCGTGACGGAGACCATTCCGGTTCCGCCGGCGGCGCCGAACGTGGCCGGATTCGCCGGGCTCACCGCATAGGTGCAGGTCGGTCCGCCCGTGAACGCCGCGGTGTCGGCGACGCTCGCGAGCGTCCCTTCCGCGTTCGGATAGACCTTGACGACGCCGGTCTGGGTGTCGGTGACCGTCACCGTGTACGAGACGTTCGAGAGCGCGCCGTAGAAGACCCAGTAGAAGCCGTTGAAAGCGCGACCGTCGACCACCTTCACCACGAGCTCGACGTTGTTCGGAGAGAAGAACCAGAAGTAGCCGGTGTCGCCGGTCAGGGCGGCCGCGTGTGCCGGAGACTCCGGGATCCCGAGGCCGGGCGCGGAGAAGACGACCTGAACGCGGAAGCGGCCGTTGTTCGCGCAGAAGATCGTGTCAGTCGGATCGCAGGCCTCCGGCGCGAGTGCGGCGTCCGGCGAGAGTGTGACGCGCGAGTCCGACCGGGCGCCCGCAGGAAGCGCGACACCCCAAAGCGGCTTCCCGACCCCGGAGCCCCCGGGCGATGCCGCCCGGGCGATCGAGACGGCGGCGGCGAGTACCAGGAGCGAGACGGCGAAGTTCTTCATCTGTCCCCCCTTCTTTCCCACGTGACGCAATTCCGAGGCCCGGACCGAACTGCGGACTCCGACCCCCGGACGCCGGAACCCTGGGCTACGGTTGCGGCGTCGGCCGGGGCTGGGGCGTCGGAGCCGGCGCGCCCGCCGGGGCGCCTTCTTCGCCGCCTTCCCCCTTCTTCGGCAAGTAAAAGGACCGCTGAAGCGACCACGGCAGTCTCGTGATTTCCTGCCACCGCGAGTCGTACTCCTCCGTCGGCTGAGATCCCGAAACGAACGTTTCCAGGATCGGCTTCGGACTGTCCGGCGTGGCCTTCAGGCCCGTCTCGTAGTCGACCGCGGTGAACACCACGTTCGGAGGCGCGTCGAAATCCTCCTTCTCGTCGATCCGGCCGGCGTCCTTCATGCGCTCGACGATCCGGATCCAGATCGGCAGCGCGGCGTGCGCCCCGTCCATCCCGCGGCCGAGGGTGATGGTCTTCTGGTCGTTGCCCGTCCACACGCCGATCGTGTAGCGCGGCGTCATCCCGATGAACCACGCGTCCGTCCAGTCGTTCGTCGTTCCCGTCTTGCCCGCGAGGTTCAGCTTGAGACGCGCGGCCGATGCCGCCGTTCCGCGCTGGGTCACGCCTTTCATCATCTGGAGCAGCTGAAAACACGCCTGCGGGCTTGCGACCTCGCGAGCGTCGGGGTGCGTCTGCTCGAGGAGGTCGCCGTTCGCGTCGGTGATGCGGTCGAACAGGTACAGCGGGAACGCCAGACCCTGGTTCGCGAAGACCGAGAACGCCGAGGTCATCTCCGCGAGCGTGACCTCGAAGGCTCCCAGAGCGATCGACGGATAGGGCGAGAGCTTCTGTCGGATCCCGAGGCGGTGCGCCGCCTCGATCACGTGCGCGCGGCCGACCAACTCGGAGACACGGACGGCCGAGACGTTGTAGGAGTACTCGAGGGCCCGGCGGAAGGTGACGATGCCGCGGAACCTGCCGTCGTAGTTCGTGGGGCGATACGGCGGTTGCCGCGGGTCGAAGACGATCGAGATCGGTCCATCGAAGACGGTATCCGAAGGGGTGTAGCCCGCCTCGAGCGCCGCGAGGTATACGAACGGCTTGAAGGTCGAACCGGCCTGCCTCAGGGCCTGGGTCGCGCGGTTGAACTTGGACCGCGTCCAGTCGTAGCCGCCGGACATCGCGCGAACCGCGCCCGTCGAATTCTCGACGACCAGGACCGCGCCCTGCTCTTTCGGGTCGTTCTCGAGCGAAAGCGATTCCGAGCCGTCCTTCTTCTGCTCGATCGACACCGTGACGAGGTCGCCGCGCTTCAAGATCCTCGATGCGTCGGTCGCCCTCGTCCACGCGAACCCCGGCGAAGCCAGCGACAGGACCCTCTTCCCGACGCGGATCTCGGCGCCCGAACGCGACGTCGAGAGGACGACGCCCCGCACCGCCCGGCCGGTTTCCGACGACGCGGACTCCCAGGAGGGATCGACGAACGCGTCGAGATCCCGATAACCCTCCTCCAGGAGGTTGCGGGGCTTCCGGAAGCCGTGGCGGCGCGCGAGCCTTCGCAGCCCCCAGCCGAGGGCCTCGTCCGACCAGCGCTGGAGCTGCGGATCGAGAGTGGACTCGACGCGCAGTCCGCGGCGGTAGAGCTCCTGCTCTCCGTACGTGCGCTCGAGGTACTGCCGGATCTCCTCGCAGAAATAGGGACCGACGATCGTCTCTTCGAGCGAAGGGCTCGCCGGAAGCGGCTCGTCGTTTGCCGACCGCTCCTCGGCCTCGGTGATGTAGCCCTCGGCGCGCATTCGCGAGAGCGCCGTGGCGCGACGCCTCTTCGCGAGGGCCGCGTTGCGGAACGGGGATTGATCCTCGGGCCGCTGCACGATTCCGGCGAGAAGCGCCGCCTCGGCGAGCGTCAGGTCCTTGATGCTCTTCCCGAAGTAGTAACGGGCCGCCGCCTCGACCCCGTAGTTCCCGTGTCCGAAGTAGATCTCGTTCGCGTACATCGTCAGGATCTGCTCCTTCGAGTACCGGCGCTCGATCTCGAAGGCGACGAAGGCCTCGTTGATCTTTCGGGAGATCGTCTTGCGGGGGGACAGGAATATGGCGCGCGCGAGCTGCTGCGTCAGGGTGGAGCCTCCCTGCGCGAAGCTCTTCTGCTTGAGGTTGGCGACCAGCGCCGAAACCGTGCGCTGCACGTCGACGCCGCCGTGGCGGAAGAAGTTCTTGTCCTCGGTCGCGATGATCGCGTTGCGGAGCGCTGCGGGGATCTGTCCCCGCGAGACGAGGATCCGACGTTCGATCGCGTACCGAGCAATCGTCGAGCCGTCCGTCCCGCGGATCTCGGTGATGATGTCCGGACGGTAGGTCTCGAGCTCGGACACCCGCGGGACCCGGACGAAATTCGTCGCGGCCGATCCCGCGACGGCACCGAGCAGGCCCGCCGCGAGGAGCGGCGTCAGGGCGATGGCGACCTTCCTCCGAGTGACGCGGGCCACACGGGCATTTTGAGCCATCGCCGGCCGCTATGCTATAAGCCGAAGGTTCGTGAGCACGGCACCCCCGATCGAACCCGCCCCGGCAGCGCTTCCGGGGAGCCGCGGCTGCTGGAAGGGAGCGCTTTACGGCTGCGGCGGAGCAGCCGTACTCATCGTCGCGTGCCTCGTCGGCCTCGGAATCTACGTTCAGAAGCGGCCGGGCAAGGTCACCGACATGCTGATGGAGCGAATCCGCGAGCGCTACGCCTCCGACGTCACCGGAGAGGACAAGGCCGATCTGGATGCGGCCTACGCCGATTTTCGGAGGACGCTCGAGGCGGGACGGATTCGGAAGGAAGATCTCGACCGGGTCCGCGTCACGATCAAGCTCGGCCGCGAGGTGCACCGCGAGGAAGTCCACGAGCTGACCCGCGTCTTCCGCGAGGCGGCCGGCAATGCGACCGGGACGCACGACAGGGAACAGGAAATACGAACCTCCGAGCCCGTTTCGACGCCCCCTCCGGTCGAAGCAACCCCGGCCCCTTGAGTCCCCGCCCCGGCTCGAAGCCGAAGCCGAGCCCGGCGCTGGCGCGCGCCGGGGCGATCAAGCCGGTTTCGTATCTCGAGGCGCAGGCGCGCGCCGGAGGAGTCTTTCGCCTCCGGACGGACTTCACGCCGCAGGGGGACCAGGAGCAGGCGATCGAGAAGCTCGTCGCCGGAATCGAGGAGGGACGGCGCGACCAGGTTCTCCTCGGCGTCACCGGCTCCGGCAAGACCTTCACGATGGCCAAAGTGATCGAGGCGGTGAATCGGCCGACACTGGTGCTGTCCCACAACAAGACCCTGGCCGCGCAGCTCTACCAGGAGTTCCGGGGATTCTTCCCCGAAAACGCGGTGGAGTACTTCGTCTCGTACTACGACTACTACCAGCCCGAAGCGTACATCCCGCAGACGGACACGTACATCGAGAAGGAGACCTCGCGGAACGAGGAGATCGACAAGCTCCGCCTCTCCGCTTCGAAGGCGCTGTTCGAACGGCGCGACGTGATCGTCGTCGCGTCGGTGTCCTGCATCTACGGCCTCGGCTCGCCCGAGTCGTACTACGACATGCTCGCGTACGTCGAGGTCGGCGACCGGTCCGGGATGCGCTCCCTCCTCGCGCAGCTCGTCGAGATGCAGTACGAGCGCACGAACCTCGACCTCTCGCGCGGGACGTTCCGGGTGCGCGGAGACGTCCTCGAGATCCACCCGGCCTACGAAGACGTGGGCGTACGGATCGAGTTCTTCGGAGACGAAGTCGAGAAGATCACCCGCACCGACCCGTTGCGCGGAACGGCGCTTCAGAAGGTGGACCGGATCGCGCTCTATCCCCGGACGTTCTACGCGACGCCCCGGGAGACCCTCGAGCGAGCCGTCGGGACGATCCGGCTGGAGCTCGACGCGCGGCTGGCGGAGCTGACGGCCGCCGGGCGGCTCCTCGAGGCGCAGCGGCTCCACCAGCGCACGATGTTCGACATCGAGATGATCAAGGAGCTCGGGTACTGCAACGGGATCGAGAACTATTCGCGGCACCTCTCCGGAAGGAAGCCGGGCGAGCCTCCACCGACGCTGATCGACTACTTCCCGAAGGACTTTCTCCTCGTCATCGACGAGTCCCACGTCACGCTGCCGCAGGTCCGGGGGATGTACCACGGCGACCGCTCCCGCAAAGAGGTCCTCGTCGACTACGGTTTCCGCCTCCCCTCGGCGCTCGACAACCGGCCGCTCACGTACGAGGAATTCGAGACCCGGTTGAATCAGATCGTCTACGTGTCGGCGACTCCCGGACCCGAAGAGCTCGGCAAGACGGGGGGAGAGGTCGTCGAGCAGGTCATCCGGCCGACGGGTCTTCTCGACCCGGTCATCGAGGTCCGGCCCGTCAAGGGACAGGTCGACGACCTCCTCGCCGTCGTTCGCGAAGCGGCGGGCAGGTCGCAGCGCGTCCTCGTCACGACGCTGACCAAGCGGATGGCCGAGGAGCTGACGAACTACTTCTCGGAGGTCGGCGTGAGGGTCCGGTACCTGCACTCCGACATCGAGACCCTCGATCGCGTTGCGATTCTCACCGACTTCCGGCGGGGCGTCTTCGACTGTCTCATCGGCATCAATCTCCTGCGGGAGGGACTCGACCTGCCGGAGGTCGCCGTGGTGGCGATCCTCGACGCGGACAAGGAGGGATTCCTCCGAAGCGAGACGTCATTGATCCAGACCTCGGGACGGGCGGCGCGAAACGTCGAAGGGAGGGTCATCTTCTACGCGGACGCGCTGACGGAGTCCATGCGCCGCGCGATCGATGAAACCGGGCGGCGCCGGAAGATGCAGGAGGGATACAACCGCGAGCACGGAATCGAGCCGGCGTCGATCGTCAAGGAGGTCAACTCGCCGCTCGTCCGGATGTCGAGCCTCGACTATTACGACCCGACGCCCGCGCTTTCCCGGCCCGACCTCCCCGACGCGCCCTCGATCGGCAAACGGATCACCGAGCTCGAGAAGGCGATGCGCGCGGCGGCGAAAGAACTCGACTTCGAGCGCGCCGCCGAGATCCGGGATGAATTGCGCGGCCTGCGGGAGCTTCAGATCTTCCGCTCGTAGCCGCGGGCTGCTTTCGGGCTACTCGCCGCGCGGAGCAGCGTTCGGCGGCGCCTCCGTCGGAGCGGGGTGCGCGAGCAGGAACTCCCTCGCCGCCCTCGCCGCGAAGTCTTCGAGCTCGAGGGCGAAGTGTTGATCGATCTCGACGGCGAGCCTCGGCTCGAAGGAGATCGTCCCCGAGAAGGCGTCCGGAGACATCCGCCCGTACTGCGAGGAAATCAGGGGGTCCGGAGCGTACCGGACGCCGAACGGGATCGCGCACGGAATCGCGCCGGAGCACCGTTGGAGCCGGATCCATTGCGCGGACGCGGCCTCCGGCAGCCCGCTGATCGCCGCAAACACGGCCGCAAGGACGAGGCCGCGAGTCCGCATGGTCGATCACTATAACGCTCCCGCTGGCATCGATATTGCCGTTTTTCGGAGACCATGTCGAAGAAACGAAGCGCCGGAAGGCCGCCGCGCTCCGCGAAACGCAAGATCCGGTACGCAGTCGCCGGGCTCGGCTGGTTCGCGCAGACGGCCGTCCTTCCCGCGTTCGCCCATGCGCGCGAAAACAGCGAGCTCGCGGCACTCGTGTCCGACGACCCGGAGAAACTCGAGAAGCTCGGCCGGAAGTACCGGGTGAAGTCACTTCACTCCTATGCGGAGTACCCGCGCTGTCTCGTGGACGGGGAGGTCGACGCGGTGTACGTCGTGGTGCCGAATCACCGCCACCGCGACTTCACGGTTCGGGCCGCCAAAGCGGGGATCCACGTCCTCTGCGAGAAACCGATGGCCGTCACCGAGGAAGAGTGCGAGGACATGATTCGCGCGGCGGACGAAAACGACGTAAGGCTCATGATCGCCTACCGGCTCCACTTCGAAGAAGCGAACCTGACCGCCGCCGAGATCGTGAACTCCGGGAAGATCGGCGAGCCGCGAATCTTTTCATCGGTCTTCACGATGCAGGTCGAGGATGAAGACAACATCCGCCTGAACCCCGTCGCCATGGGCGGCGGGACTCTGTACGACATCGGCATCTACTGCATCAATGCGGCGCGTTCCCTCTTCCGCGAAGAACCGCTCGAGGTCGTCGCGCTCACCGCCAACAACGGGGAGAAGCGGTTCCGGAACGTCGACGAAATGACGAGCGCGGTCATGCGATTTCCGAACGAGCGCATCGCGGCGTTCACTTCGAGCTTCGGCGCTTCGGACCACGGCTCTTACCGGGTCGTCGGAACCCGGGGAGACGTGGTCGTGAGCGACGCCTACGAGTTCGCCGATGCCAAGAAGCTCGAGCTCACGGTCGGTGAGAAGAAGGTCCGGCGGAGTTTTCCGAAACGCGACCAGGTCGCCTCGGAGATCGTCCGCTTCTCGGAATGCGTGATCGAAGGGAAGGAACCCGAGCCCTCCGGACGCGAGGGCCTCGCCGACGTCCGGATCATCCGCGCGCTCTGCCGATCGTCGGCCGGGGGGCGCGCCGTGCGGCTGCCGCCGTTCGAAAAGAGGGAGCGGCCGTCCCTCGCGCAGGAATTGCGCAAGCCTCCCGCCGACGAGCCCGAGACGGTTCGGGTGGAGGGCCCGTCGGGAAACTGAAGTCCGGAGGCGGGGCAGGCCCGCAGGGCCCGTCCCCGCGGCGATGGACTGAGGCGGGTGCAGGTCCGCAGGACCTGTCCCCGCGCCGGCGGACTGAGGCGGGTGCAGGTCCGTAGGACCTGTCCCCGCGGCGATTACAGGAGGTGGCAGGCGCGCGCGAACCCACCCAGGACGAGCAGCACGGCGAGAATCAACCCCACCCGGACCGCCGTCTTCTTCTTCGCGGGCAGCGGCTGTCTCGTATAGAACCCGGTTTGCCACTTTTCGATCTCGCGGCCGCAGTTCGGGCACACCGAATCGCTCGGGCCGACCCGGGTGTAACAGTACGGACATTCGTTCATCGCCTGTCTTCATCCTACGACAGGAGACAGGAATCCCGTTCCCGCGTGACAGGCGGGAATGACCGGCGGCGTTACACTGCCGGAGGTGAGCGAGACGCGGCGACCTCCCGAGAACGTTCCCGACGCGCCCGGTGTGTACTTGTTCAAGGACCGGCGGGGACGGCTCCTGTACGTCGGCAAGGCGCGGTCGCTTCGGAAGCGGGTGGCGTCTTACTTCGTCCGCGGTCCGGAGGCGACGAAAACCGAGGCGCTCCTGGACTCCTTCGCGGACCTCGAGACGATCGTCACGAACACCGAGCTCGAGGCGCTCCTTCTGGAGAATTCCCTCATCAAGAAGCACCGGCCGCGCTACAACATCTGTCTGCGCGACGACAAGACCTACCCCTACATCAAGATCACCACCGGGGAGGAGTGGCCGCGGGCCCTCGTCACCCGCCGGGTCGTCGAGGACGGACACTCGTACTTCGGCCCGTTCTGGGGCGGCCTCGCGCGCCGGATCATGCGGATGATCACCCGTCATTTCCAGATCCGCACCTGCACGATCGAGATCGACGGCACGCTGCCGCGTCCGTGTCTCTATTTCGACCTTCACGCCTGCCTCGGCCCGTGCGTCGCGGGACTGACCACGAAGGCCGCATACGAGGAGGCGGTGCGGGACGTCGTGCTCTTCCTGCAGGGACGCAACAAAGAGCTCGTCGCGAGCCTCGAGAAGAAGATGCTCCAGGCCTCGAACGAGGAGAACTTCGAGATGGCCGCCGCGTACCGCGACGCGCTGCGGACGGTCGAGGACGTCTCGGAGCACCAGGTCGTGCACTCGCTCAAAGGCGAGAGCGTGGACGTGTTCGGTTTCTTCGAGTCCGGCGGCGACGCCGCAGTCTGCATTCTCGTCGTTCGCGCCGGGGTGATCCAGGATCGGCGCGAGTTTTTCTTCGAGAAATCGGAGGAAGTCGATCCCGCGGCGTTCCTCGAAGCGTTCCTGCCGCAGTTCTACGATGCAAACCCGTTCCTGCCGGCCGAGATCCACCTGCCGGTCGGCGTGTCCGACCCCGGGCTCCTCGAGGAGTTCCTCGCGTCCCGCCGTGGCGCGAAGGTCTCGGTCCGAGTTCCCCGGCGGGGACCGGCGCGTGAGCGCCTCGAGCTCGCGCAGGACAACGCGCGCGAGCGGCACAAGGTGCGCTTCCGTCGCATGGGAGGGGAGGGGGCGCTCGGTGTCGAGCGGCTCGCCCGGGTGCTCGACCTGCCCGTTCCGCCGCGGCGGATCGAGGCATTCGACATCTCCCACCTCCAGGGCACCGACTCGATCGCCTCCCTCGTCGTGTTCGAAGACGGGAATCCGAAGAAGTCGGATTACCGGCTCTTCGGCATCGCGTCGCAGCAGCTCCTCGCTCCCGACGACTTCCGCAGCATGGCGGAAGCGGTCGAGCGCCGCTACCGCAAGCTGCGCGACGAAGGCGCGGCGATGCCCGACCTCCTTCTCGTCGACGGCGGCCGCGGACAGCTGCAGGCGGCCCTGACGGCGCTCGACCGGCTGGGGGTCGAGATGCCCGTGGTCGGTCTCGCCAAGCGCGAAGAAGAGATCTGGGTTCCGGAGCGGCCGGACCCGATCCGGCTGCCGCGCAAGGATCCGGCCCTTCAGCTCATCCAGCGGGTGCGCGACGAGGCACACCGCTTCGCGATCACCCGCCACCGCGGCCGCCGTTCGAAACGGATGCGCGAAACGAGCCTGATGGAAATCCCGGGCATCGGGCCGACGCGCGCGCGCATCCTGCTCCGCCGTTTCGGATCGATCTCCGGCCTCGCGGCCGCGGGCCCGAAAGAGATCGAGGACGCGGTCGGCCCCGCCTCGGCGCGCGCCGTCCGGGATTATCTCGAGGCCGGCGTCCCGCAGAGCGAGCCGGTCGGAGCCGCCGGCAGCCCGCCGGACGGAGGTCGCGCCCGCTCGGCATGAGGGGGGCGTTCGAACCGGAGGGCGACGTCCGGAGCGTCGATCTCTGCGCCGCGCTCGCGACGCTGTGGCGCGAGCGCGCGACCGGGGTCCTTGCTATTTCGCGCTCCGACCAGCGGGTGCGCATCGAGTTACT